>JAEZAY010000348.1 GCA_023427575.1 Bacteroidota bacterium
TCGGCCATGGTTTGCTTCCGCGATGGCGTTCCATTTAAAAAAGATTACCGGCACTATAATGTGAAAACCGTGGATCAGATCAATGATTTTGCCACGATGAAAGAGGTTGTTTTCAGGCGATACAGAAGACTTAAAGAGGAAAACAGCCCCTTGCCGCAACTGGTCATCATCGACGGTGGGAAGGGCCAGTTAAGCTCGGCCATGGAAAGCATCCGCGAACTAGAGCTGGAGGGACAGCTTACCCTGATCGGGCTGGCAAAAAATGAGGAGGAGATCTTTTTTCCGGGCGATAAAGAATCGGTGAAACTACCCTATAATAGTGAGAGCCTGAAACTGATCCGGCGGATCCGGGATGAAGTGCATCGCTTTGGCATCAGTTTTCACCGCAATAAAAGAAGCAAAGGAACATTCAAAAATGAGCTGGAGGGAATCAAAGGGATTGGAAAAAATACCGCCGACCAGTTATTAAAACAATTCCGGTCGGTGAAAAAAATCAGGGAAATGAATGAAGAAGAGATTGCTGTTGTCGCGGGAAAAGCAAAAGCCAGGATTATTTTCGATTATTTCAGAACAAATAACGGCGAGGATCAACCGAAAAATGATTTGAGTGCGATCTGAATAAAAAAAGGGGCCCGGATAGAAATCCAGCCCCGTTTTTAAAATCCAATATCCTATGAAAAACCGATGTAAAAGTAGGCAATGCGATTAACAAAACAATACTATTATCATGGTATTTTAAAAATTAAGGTTAATCCTTTATGAACGGAATCTTAATTGAAGTTTACTTAATAATTAATTTATACGAACCCATAACACTCAAACGCATTCCGCTGCAAAGCCCCGGCCCGCTTGTTTTAGCACAAACTTGCGATTGATCAATTTTATTTATTGAAAATAAATTTTTCTGCAACCAGATAAATCGTTTTTGTTTACCATGCGATAAAAAAAAGCAGACACCATAAAGATGTCTGCTTTTTAAATTGATCTAAAACAAGTTTTCTAATTAGTAAGACCAGAGATCCTGTTCGTAATTGAAAATCTTTTCTTTAACATTTTCACCTTCAAGCAAAGCCAGGATTGGATCCTTTACATAAGTTGAAATGAACATATCGTTTGGATTATTAATAGTAGACTTAATGATCCGGCTTGAAAACATCCGGCTTTCAAAAAGTTCTTCCCAGCTCATTCTTGCTCCATAGTTTTTGCCATTATAAACATCGTGTTTTGCAAGCATGGGACGCAGATCGGGATAATAAACCCAAAAGGCCGGAGCTACCGCACGGAAGGATCCGTCTTCATTATTGATTGTTAGCAGGGGAGCAATTCCCAGGATCCGGGTGTACATTCTGGAAGATTCCTTATCAAAAACAACGTCTTCCTTGATCCAGTATCTTTCGACCAGATCAGGGTTAAATTCGTTATTGATTACGGTATCTTTCATCAATCCCTTCGATCCGTCGGGGTCATTGGTCCAGTCGGGAACCTGGCTACGTTTTGGTTCGCCTACCAATCCTTTGGCGATGTCTTTCCACAACAGCGGAGTTGTAAAGCGATCGTCGCCACCCACCGCACTGAATGCGGTAATCTCACCATCTTTAATGGCCCGGAGCAGGATCATGATAAAGCGCTGGTCGCCGGTTTCAGCCTGTGCCTTGTAGCTGAATGGAACGTTCATTTTTTCACGAACATCCAGTTCACGCCAAACGCGCTGCATATAAGTTGCATCATCTTCGCGGATATGCTCATAATCAAGTGGAATCCGGTCTTTAACCAGATTACGCTGAATGGCGTTGTCGTTCCGCAAGGATGGACGTGCTGCTTCTATTTTCAGATCCGCTTCCACTACCGCCGGAACCGTATCTTTTGGCGGCGTTGTCAGCGCGGCAGCATTTGCTGTATTGTCGTTACGGCTGGTAGTTGTCTTTTTAGCCGGAGCTGCCGAACGTTTAACCGTTTTCCTAACGGGCTTTTTAGCCTGAGCATCTGCAGTTTGAGCAGTTATGGTCAGCACGAAAGCCAGTAAGCATAAGCGGATGATGCGATTTTTCATTATACCCAGATTTTCTTATTTCAAATTAAATGACATCTGCGGCAGATCCCTTTGTCTTCCATCGGGTCCAATCACCTTGATGTTATCAAAAAATACGGTTGTTCCGGGGCCGGCGCCATCAATAATAGTTTTTGCCTGACCAGTCCAACGGTTTCCGTCATTGGCAGAAGTCTGATACACGGGGTATTTCCCGCCTATCGCACCCACCGTATATCCTACCACCCGGAATGATGCTTCAAAATCTGAATCCATCAAACGGGCGATCATACCACCCTGCGCTTTAAAATCTGCGGCAGGTATATTACCACCTCTTCTGTTGGCAACAAATGCAGCCGGATCGGGCAGGTATTTAACCCGGTATTTCACCGGAGTTGACTTACCATCAACCACTACATTCACATTGTGTTCACCGGGGGTTTTTGGTTCAGCAACCCATCTTGGACCATTCACTCTTTTGATGGATCCTCCACTGAAAGTCGCGTTCACTTTTTCAGCGCCCACGCCGGCAGTAATGGTGAGCGGATTTTCCACCCCGATATACAAAACATTCATTTTATCAGCAGAAACCGCAACCCCAGAAGGTTGTCCAACTGTGTATTCAAGTGGTTTGGTGATGGTTTTTTCATTCCCGTCCTGGTCTTTGTAGCGGATAACTACATTAACCGAGCCAGAACCCGAAACCGGAAATTCGGTTTCAGCAATCCCATCGGCATTCAAACTTACGGGACGGCCATTGATGGTAATGGAAGGAGCCGCGCCGGAAGCGGTTGCTCCCAGGCCTGCATAAACTTTCAGATTTTCACCGGGCATCAGGTAGCTGGAACTTAGTCCACCCACAAATCCGAATTTGTCGAAACGTACTGCTACGGCGCCGATCTGATTGTGAGCAAATGTTACCACCTGGTTTTCCGAGTTCCGTACATCGTTCTGGAACTTACTTAAGATAGTAAGTGCCGCGATGGTGGGAGTCATATGGAAATAAGCGGTGGTGAAGTTCAGTTTGGAATTCCCCGACTGCGACTTTGGAACTTCTGTAGTGATGGGAAGTTTGTTGGCGAATTCGGCGGCAATGGCCGGGTCGATGGCCAACAGATTCTTTTTGTATTCTTCCAGAGCAATTCTGAGCTTTTCGCCATTTCCTTTTTTATCGAAAAGGCGGGTTGGCGCATCAAGATTGTCAATGGCAAAAGTTGTATCACCTTCTTCCGGATTATAACCAGCTTCTCTTTTCAGGCTGTCTTTTAATCTTTCGATCTGATCGAACAATGCTTTACTCAGCTCCTGGGCCC
Organism: Bacteroidota bacterium; assembly: GCA_023427575.1. GTDB lineage: Bacteria > Bacteroidota > Bacteroidia > Chitinophagales > Chitinophagaceae > Flavitalea. The sequence continues at coordinate 3,340 of JAEZAY010000348.1, forward strand.
GATCGGCCTTGGGCTTCCAGATCTCCGCTTTTGCTTTTGTAGTGGGATCGGCCAGCTTTTCATTGAATGAGGAATATATTACGTTGTTATTAGCAGTCAGCACTTCGCTGGCACTGTTAATACTGTTATCAACGGTTTTGAAAGCATTCAGAATCTCAGCAGATACATTCAGCGCCAGCATTGCTGTCAGCACCAGATACATCATGTTGATCATCTTCTGCCTGGGTTCTTTAGGTAACGACATTGATTGGTTTTTCAGTTATTATTAATACGTACTTGTCTGACAATTGGAAGTTTTAAAAACGATTATCTTCCCTGCATTGCAGACAGCATGTTACCATATACTGTGTTCAGGCTGCTCAGGTTTCCGGCCAGCTTGGCGATCTGTTCGTGTGCTTTTTTCGCATCTTCAACAGAACCCTGCATGGTTTGGGAGGCATTTACCAGGTTACCATAGAAGTTGTTCATCGCCTTCAGGTGGTTATTGGTATCCTGCAGTTCCAGCTCATAAATCGCGTTTAATGAACCCAGATTTTTGGTAAGAACCTGAACCTGCTCATGAAACTGTTTTGTGCTGTCGGCAGCGGTATTAAAATGAGAAATGGTAGAAGTAGCGCCCTGGTAAGCCGTTTTCATGGCATCCAGTGCAACGGTTGCTTCTTTTGTTTTGGCAACATAATCGCCGGTTGATTTTACAACTCCGGAAACATCGGAAATATTATCAACGGAAGTACCCAGTTTTTTGAATCCTTCGCTTAAACGGCTAAGGTTGGCAGGAGTAATATCGGCTTCCTGTAACATTTTATCCATTTTGGAAAGGGCGGGATTGCCTGCGTTATTATTGCCGGCCATTTTTGGCAAGGCTTCAGCAATAGCATGCATTTCTGATCCCGGAGGGGGTAAAATAGCGTATACAACAAATATCAGGGCTTCTGTCAGCAGACCTGCGGTAAGGAAGAAGTCAGCCAGCGGCTGGTGCGTAATTTTTTGCCATGCGCCAAAAATTACAATTGCAGCACCCATACACACAACAACGTTTACAAGTCTTTCGGTTTTCTTTGAAACTCCAGCCATAGTTTTAATAATTTAAATTTGGTTTTTTAGAACGGATTTTTTGGGTTTTGAGAATAAAATGTCAGGTTGATTTGTGAATTAAATCAATGAATAAACGGTAAATAACTGGCTAAAATTTTAATCGATAGCGGAAAAATTTATTACTTTTTTTGCATTGGAGGTAAATCGATCACGCAACGAAAACCGATGTATGATTTAGTAGTGTCCTGGTACTCGTAGTTACGGGTGCTGGTTTGCAGATAATACCCTACATCTTTCCAGCTTCCACCGCGGATCACTTTCCGTTTCATGCGCGGAGGATCAGAATCTCTGGCTCCGTACCGGATATCGGGGTTCATATCGTGCTGAAAACTGTAGGCACCTTCATAATATAAGGAAGAAGTCCATTCGGCCACATTTCCGGCCATGGAATACAGACCAAAATCGTTGGGCCAGTACGCATCGGAGCGAACCGTGTAAAAGCCGCCATCTTCCGGATAATTACCGCGGCCGGGTTTAAAGTTGGCCAGCAGGCATCCTTTCTGATTTCTCAGATAATAGTTACCCCAGGGGAACATGGATTGTGAACGTCCGCCGCGGGCCGCATATTCCCATTCTGCTTCTGTAGGCAGCCGGAAGTCGGATTCAGTAGCCCGGTTTTTCGATTCCAGGAAGGAGTTCATGTAATGAGTTCTCCATTCTGCGAAAGCGGTGGCCTGTTTCCAGCTTACTCCCACTACGGGGTAGTTTCCGAATGCAGGATGCGAAAAATATCTTTTGGTTGCCGGTTCATTGTAAGAATAGCTGAAGTCGCGTATCCAGACCAGGGTATCGGGATAGATCAGAACATCTTTTTTTACGATAAACTGGGAGCGGGGTTTATTGGCATTTTCTCTTTTAGCGGCTTCTTTCAGATCAAAAATTTCTGAATGATAGATCAATTTGGTGGGATCAATGTCTTTTTTTCCAAAAACCCGGTTTTCAGGGGTCAGGATCATCTGGTCCACCTTTTCGATGGTGGCTTTATCATTCCATTTTACCGTCTGGGCTTTTTTCCAGTCGATGGCAAAACGTCCGTCCACCTCTTTTCCGGTTTGCATCAGGGTGGCGGCAATGGAGTCGCGTACCCAGTTCACGAACTGGCGGTATTCGTTGTTGGTGATCTCAGTGGCATCCATCCAGAAGCCATTGATGGAAACCTGCTTGTTCCTTGCTGTAAACGCGTAATTCACATCCTCATCGCTGGGGCCCATGTGAAAGGTTCCAGGTGGAATGTAAACCATGCCGGGTGGTTTGGTTAAATTGTATTTGCTCCCCGGAGCGACGCCGTGAAGCTGGCCATCATTTGGCAACCCTTTAGAGGACTTGCCTAATTTGCCACATCCGGTCGCGATTGAGATCACAACGAGAGCCAATAAGGCGGATAGGTTTTTCATTTTCATAAAATTAAAGGGTATTGGGCAAAAATAATGTTTTACCGACTTCATCACAAGTTTAGAATTTTAATTTAAAAGTGCAAATGACGGTCTCCAGCAGAGAAATAAACGGTCACTGAATTCAAAATATTGTATTCTCGTTTTTATTTAAATTTTATTTGGTACTAAATCTGTTGCACCAGGCTATCTACTTCAGATACAGGATTTTGACAGGTGTAGTTTTTACACAAATAGAACTGCCCTTCTGTGGTAAACGATTTCCCGGAAAGCAGTGGAAAGGGATTTTCTTCCAGGATAGAGGACTGATAGATTCGGGGTGGAGTATACCGGCTCAGGAATGCCCTGTGTTTGGATTGAATGTCTTTTCCGATGAGAGCTATCTCCGGGATTCCAAACGTAACAGATTGCATAAATGTTGCCCAGATTCCAAAAGAAGTTGGATAATTAATAATCAGTTTCTCGATGCTGTAACAATTTTTCACGGCTCTTTCCTTCCATTCGGGTCTGTCAAATACCACCCCCAGATAGTATAAATTCCATGCCATAACCGCATTACCGGAAGGCACCGCGCCATCATAAATTTCCTTTTTCCGGATTATAACATCGGTTTGGCTATAGGGCGTAAAAAAGAAAAAGCCCGTCTCCGCTTCACTGAACTCATCAATCACACGTTCCGTAATAGATTGCGCTGTTTCCAGGTACCGGGCCTCGCCCGTAATTTCCTGTAACTCAATTAGTGCTTCGATCAGGTAGGCTTAATCGTCCAGAAATGCCGGATAGCGGTTTTCTCCGTTTTTGTAAGTATGAAAGAACCCGTGACCCGGTTCCCGCATTTTTGTTTGCAGGAAATCCATGTTTTTCACCGCCATTTCCCGGTATTCTTCCATACCCAGGGCCTTGTATGCTTTCGAAAAGGCCTGATTCATTAATGCATTCCAGCCAAGCAGGATTTTGTCGTCGAGCTGAGGCCGGATCCTGCCCTCACGGATTTGCAACAGGGTTTGCCGGTTCCGTTCAAATCTTCTTTCAAGCGCTTCCGGATCCAGTTTTTTTTCCGCAGCGAACTTGTCCAGTTCCAGTTTTCGCCTTAATATATTGCTATGCTCCCAATTGCCTTCGGCACTTACATCATAAAAAGCGGAAAAAAGCGCCGCATCTTCGCCCAGGGCGGTCCGGATTTCTTCTTCCGACCACACATAAAATTTCCCTTCCACCCCTTCACTGTCGGCATCCAGCGCCGAATAAAAACCGTTCTCCGCACTTCGCAACTCCCGGTTCACAAATTCCAGCGTTTCTGTTATCACCGAGCGATAGACGGGATTTTTGGTGATCTGGTAAGCTTCGCTATAGGCAATCACCAGCAGGGCATTATCGTATAACATTTTTTCGAAATGCGGGGCCAGCCATTCGGCATCGGTAGAATAGCGTGCGAAACCGCCGCCCACCTGATCGTAGATTCCCCCGGCAGCCATTTTGTCGAGAGCCAGCGTGGCGAGCTCGAGGGCTTCGGGATTTTTAAAATAGAAATGGTGTTGTAACAGAAACCGGATGGTGAATGACTGCGGAAATTTCGGCGCTCTTCCAAAACCGCCATCCCTGCGGTCGGCATTTTTTAAGATCTGACTATAAATATTGGTCAGACTCGCCGGATTAAACACCTGATCGTATTTATCCTCCGCGTTGCTTTTTTCCCCGATCAGGTTGGATTTTACCAAATGATCTACCAGGTTATCGGCCTGCGCATCAATTTCGTGGCGCCTGTTTTTAAAGGCTTCAGCAACAGATTCCAGTACCTGGGGCCAGGAGGAGCGATTGTATGCCGGGCGGGGCGGAAAATAGGTTCCGCCATAAAACGGCTTCAGTTCCGGGGTTAAAAAAACATTCAGCGGCCATCCGCCGCTTCCGGTCATCGCCTGAACGGCATCCATATATATATGATCCAGATCGGGACGTTCCTCACGATCGATCTTGATATTGACAAACAGTTCATTCATCTGGGCGGCCACCGCTTCATTTTCGAAAGACTCCCGCTCCATTACATGACACCAGTGGCAGGCGGCATAGCCGATACTTACCAGGATGGGCTTGTCTTCCTTCCGGGCCTTGTCAATCGCTTCTTTCCCCCATGGATACCAGTCCACCGGATTATGCGCATGCTGCAAAAGATAGGGGCTTGATTCCTTTCCAAGCCGGTTTGTAAATTTCTCCATAACTGTGTATGAGCATTTATATACGTTATTCGCTCCACCAACGGATGCGTAGCAACAGTTTTGGCAGGAAAGGGAAGGGGATTAAAAAACCGGACTGGGCCGGCTTTTTCGGGGTATTATTTTTTCTTGACCAGCGAAGCCAGAAATTGCTCGATGGCGGCAACCATGGAAGGCGCCTGTGGAAGCGGTGCTCTTACATCTACCGTAAGGCCGGCCTGCTCCACGGCTTTGGAAGTATTGCTTCCGAAAGCGCCGATCCGGGTACCATTCTGGTTAAACGAAGGAAAATTATCAAAAAGGCTTTTTACGCCGCTCGGAGTAAAAAAGCAGATCAGATCATAACTTTTATCACCGATCAGTTCTTTTACCTCATTGCTGATGGTACGGTACATGAATGGTGTGGCAAAACCGCAATTATTGGCTTTAAGCCAGCCCACGATTTCGTTATCCTGCTGGTTTTCCGAACAGGGATATAGAAATTTTTCATTGCCTTTATGTTTGTTGATTACATCAAACATGCTCTTATTGGTTCCATCGGTACCAAAAAACACTTTGCGCTTGCGGTATAAAATGAATTTTTGAAGATAAAGAGCTACCGCTTCGGTGATGCAGAAATATTTGGTGTCTTGTGAAACACTGACCCTCATCTCTTCACAGATCCGAAAAAAATGATCGATGGCGTTCCGGCTGGTGAAGATCACCGCCGAATAATTGGCAATCTCGATCTTTTGTTTTCTGAAATCTTTGGCAGGGATTCCCTCCAGCCTTATAAAGGGGTGAAAGTCAAGTTCTAAATCATATTTACGAGCAAGCTCAAAATATGGCGACTTGTCGGTTTCCGGTCTGGGTTGGGTAATTAAAATACGCCGGATCTTCAATACTGGCACTGCAATGTTAGCCCCGTTTTTAACCATATTTGTTACGTATGGATTCAGAATTTTAGGTACTGGTTTCCACTAAACTTAATAACACCTTGTAAATCAATAAAAGGGGTGCTATTTCAAAAGCGCAAAGGTAAAGAAAAAAATGGAATTTATTGACTTTAATCTCTGCCCTGACCGGCATATATGAAATCAGAAACCGGTAGAGATACAAAACTCCAATCAGCATATAGGATAATCCGATCGCGATCTCATACATGCCGGGGTATGGGAAGGCGATCATAAAAAGGATTGGGATTAAAAAGATCCCGATCATTTTATTATTGAGGAAAACGATAAAAAGGTATGTATCGGTTGCAACCTTTACGTTAAAAATCCAGCCCATTATCTTCAGAAACAGAAATTTCACCAGGTAAACGCCGGCTACAATACCCAGACAATAGAGGTAAATCCACCAGAAACCTTCCTCCTGCCCTACCCGGTAATGAAGGGCAAGAAAGCTCAGGTACAGGCCGCCGGTAAGAACAAATAATATATTCAGCAGCAATGAGGGCAGGGGCGACTGCAATAATTGGTCGCGGATCTGCTGCTGGCGCATAGTAACCCGGAAAAATAGGGTGAGCAGGTTGGAGAAATACCGGTCGAACAATAAGCGCACCATGGCAAAATAAAAAACCAGGAAACAAAGCAGGTAAAAGACCAGGTCATCGGATTTTTTGGTGCGCAATTCAAAATCCAGTTTTACCGGAGGCTTTAAAAGGGGCAGATATGGATGTTGCTTTATCAGGCTGGAAACTTCCAGACTCTTTCGGATCGCGTTTTTATCAGCCAGCGAATCGGCCAGGTACCGGGCACGAACCAGCGAATCGGCCTGGCGCTGTTGTATCAACCGGTCGGTACTGTCGCGGTAAACAGAATCGGTTACGGATTGACCCCAGGCAAACATTGTTGAAATCAATAAAAGAAAAATCGCTGAAAATCTGATCACGGGGTTTTTGTTGCTCTGCAAAAATATAGAAAACGAATGATCGGCCTCTTCCTTATTCCGCCTGTATAGAAACCGCGCAAACAGGTCAGAAATAATTTACATATCCCAGATGAATCTTGCTCTGGCGCAGATCAAACGGAACATCGTTTCTTTTCCCGGCCGCATAGGAGATATTGAAGATCCCGGCTTTCGTTTCAAAGGCCATTCCCAATCCGGCTCCCAGGTAGCTGTTTTTTAAATTCCGGGAAAGCGACCTGTTTGCTATCCATCCCAGGTCGACAAACGAAAACAAAAAGGAATTTTGCCCAAGGAAATAGCGGTATTCGCCGGTGGCCACACCATAGCGGGAAGCAAAAATGCTTTCTTCGTCGAAGCCGCGCAGCAGGCGGTAGCCGCCGATCTGGAAAAGCTCGTTGCGAAAAATCATGGGGCTTTGCACCCAGCCGCCGTTCACCGCCAGTTTAAATGTGGAACTGCGGGTTACCGGAAAATAATGGGCGGCGGTAAGATTCAGCCGGAACTGGTATGTTTTGGTTTCCATGGTATCGTACAGGGACCGAAAATCAAATCCCGGGTCCCGGGTATCCTGTAATTTAGCGATCACATTATTTTCTTTAATGGTACGGATCCCGGCCGAAACGCTGAAATCAATTTCATTGCCCTTTCGCGGATTAAACTGATAGTCGGTGCCATTCAATTTATAAGATACTCCCATACTAACCGAGCGCAGATCCGCTTCCTCCGGAAGCCGCCGCAGTGATTTAATGCGGTTGGTGTCCACATCCAGCAAATTGGTACTGAAACTTTGAATGAATACCGATCCCGACTGGCGGGACGAAACGGTGTATTGAGCGCCCAGCTGGGCATTGATGTTAACGAATGAAGAATCTTTTTTAAAAAGATCAAAGTTGAAGTTGACCCCGAATGGCGAATTAAAAAGAAAAGGCTGCTGGAACAGAAGATTTAGCCGGGGCGATTTCACCTGGATCTGCTGCCATTCCAGTCCGATCGTTTCGCCGCTTCCCAAAGCATTGCGCAGGTTGATATTTGCTTCTCCGGTAACCAGCATTTTATTTCCTTCCAGTTGTGTATTAGCGGGCAGCAATCCTACCAGCACATCGATCTTGCTGCTCTTTTTTGGTTCGAGGTAAAGGTTCAGCACCGATCCGGTTCCCAGCATGGTTAAATCCCAGGGCCGCTGTTCCTTTACGAATGGAAGTTCCAGCAATTTTGAGCTAACCTTTCCAAGTTGTTCTTTATTGTATGGAGAACCTTTTTCCAGGTTCAGGTATCGCTCCAGATAAACGGAGCTGATGCTGGCATTCCCGAGATTACGGACGCTGTCGATCCGGTATAGCGGGCCTTTATTTACCTTGATGGTTCCCCCGATTACGCCGCCCGAGATTTCCATACTGTCGAGCCGGATTTCGGCAAAGGGGTAGCCATTATTTTCGAGATAGTCAAGCATTTTCTGGCGTGCGGTTTCCAAACGGGCCGGATCCATCGGTTGCCCGGTGACGGACCTCCGGTTCCAGGAAGCCGCCTTCAGCAGTACTTCATCCACGGAATCAATATTGATCTGCCCCCATTGGTATTTTTCACCTACAAAGATCTGAACAATTGCAAAGCTGGAATCGAACTGAATACTGTCTACCGAAGCGCCGATATAGCCCTGTTTACGAAGGAGGGCGGGGATCGTGGTGATATAGGCTGTGCCGGCATCACGGTTTGCAAAAACGGATTCAAGGCCCAGGTTCCGGGAAACAAAAATGCTGTCTTGATCTTCTGCTTTTATTTTCAGTATAAACTGGGCAAAGCTGGAAGCCGGCAAAAAAGCCAGCGCCAGATAGCAGATAAAACAGTAAAAATATAGGTTTACCTTTGCGCCCCGGTTCATTAACAGCCGCGATTTTGAAGCGTATGGCAGGAATTTATATACATATCCCCTTTTGCAAAAAAGCCTGCCACTACTGTAATTTTCATTTTTCCACTTCACTGAAACAAAAGAACGCATTTGTTGCGGCTTTATTGAAAGAAAACAGGCTGCGGAAAGCTTATTTGCAGAACCAGCCGGTGGAAACGATTTATTTTGGTGGGGGAACCCCCTCATTGCTGGAAGCATCCGAAATGGAGGCCATATTAACCGGAATTCGTGAAAACCATCAAATCGCCAACAATCCGGAAATTACGGTAGAAGCCAACCCCGACGATATCAAATTGGAAAAACTGCAGCATTGGATCGGAATGGGCGTCAACCGGGTTAGTCTCGGCGTTCAATCCTTTCACAATAATGATTTGATCTGGATGAACCGGGCGCATTCTGCCGAACAGGCGGAAACCGCTATTCGGATGATCCAGGCCGCGGGGATTCAAAATATTACCATTGACCTGATCTACGGAGTTCCCGGGCTAAGTGACGAAAAGTGGATGGAAAATCTTGAAAAGGCTTATGGTTTGAACATTCCGCATTTATCCTGTTATGCGCTGACGGTAGAACCAAAAACGGCGCTTGAAGGTTTGATTCGGAAGAAAAAGCTGACTGAGCCAAGCAATGAGGACCAGGCCCGCCAGTTTAATCTGCTTATGGACTGGGCGGAGCACAAGGGTTATGAGCAATATGAGATTTCGAATTTTGCTAAAAAAGGTTTTCGAAGCAGGCATAACAGTTCCTATTGGCAGGATTTGCCCTACCTGGGGCTGGGACCATCGGCGCATTCATACAATGGAGCCGGGCGGCAGTGGAATCTTGCAAACAATGCTTTGTATATCCAGGGGCTGGAACAGGAAATAGTTCCATATGAAATTGAAACGCTGAGCGAAACGCAGCGTTTGAATGAATACATTATGACTTCCACCCGAACAATCGAAGGGATTGATCTGGAGTATGTTAATCGAAATTTTGGGGAAGAAGCCATGAGAGATCTGACAAAAAGGGCCGAGGGCTTTATTGCGGAGGGGAAGGTACAATTCACCGAAAACAGGCTGATTTTGACAAGGGCGGGAAAACTATTTGCCGATGGAATTGCATCCGAACTGTTTGTATAGTTAGGGCAGATTTGTTGCCGTTAATAATGAATGAGCTCGGATGCCGACAAGCCGATAGATCTTTAAATGGATGATTCGTGGAAGTATCTTTCTATTGTTCCGGATTTTTGCGAAAGCGGCGAACATACCGCACCAGTCCAATCGCCGCCATTACTATGACGATCAGCATCAGTTCCGTATAGCCATATGCCTCGTAGGTTAAGGGCATCTTTTTAGTTTGTTCTGAAGGTACGAAACTTCAAACATTAGTGTGGGGATAATAAATTTCTATTTTGCTAAATCTATATCAATGGTGAATTAGAAACAGTCATTGTAAATTACCTCTTTCTTTCACATTACGTTTCCGTCTTATTTTCC
>JAEZAY010000158.1 GCA_023427575.1 Bacteroidota bacterium
TTTCAGATATATGGAAGTTAGCTCGGGTTTATCCGGTTTGATTCGGGATTGAGAATTGGCGGTAACAGTGAAAATGACAACAAAAACGATCCAGATCAGTGCACGTTTCATCCCGAACCTTTTAATTAAAAATCGAAACTGGTTCCTGGCGGAATCAGATGCAGAAAATTTCATATCCGTTTCCCCTTTCTAAATAAAAACAAAGTTGCCTGTTTTTGGGGCCCTTTTTTAACAATGGGCTCATATTTTCTTAAACCACAAAAAACCAAACCGAAGAATATGATACGGATCTTGAGAAACCTGGGCATGATTGCCGCCTTAGCTCTGATTTTGAATGCCTGCAAAAAGGAACATGTGAATGATTTGCAAAACGAACCCGTGCCGGATGAAGTGATAAGCCAGATCGCGAAACTGGGCTTTAGTACCATTAATGTACAAAGACATGAAGAAGGTTTTCTGGTGGAAGGAGATATTGTAATAGCACCCCGGGATCTGAACCGGAACCTGCATGAAAACTTTTTACGGGTGGGCGAGGAAGAACATTACCGCACCACAAATCTGCTCAAGAATCTGCCGCGTACCATCCGGGTGGGATTTAATTCCGTGGAATTACCGAATGTGTATCGCCTTGGTCTGGATGCAGCCATTCAGCGATTCAATGACCTGAATCTGAAAGTAAAATTTATACGGGTTGGATATATGCCCGATATCATATTAAGTCGTGGAAGCGGAAACTACCTTGCCACTGCCGGGTTCCCGAGTCCTGAGGGAAAACCATATCCTTCTATTAAAATTAATCTGGAAACCCTTGGCAGAGACACGAGCCGGGCCCAGATCCGCTTTCTGGGATCCATCATTGCTCATGAGTTGGGACATTGCATCGGGTTCCGACATACCGATTATAAAGACCGTTCCTTTAGCTGCAATGGAGCATATTCAAATGAAGGCGCAACCAGCGCAGGGGCGGTGCATATTCCCGGAACCCCCGCCGAAGGCGATACGGATTCATGGATGCTTGCCTGCATAGCCCGGGGAGTAAACAGGCCTTTTACGGAGAATGATAAAATTGCGCTGGAGGCTTTGTATAAATAAGGATTCAGAATTAAATGTTTGAATATCAATTAGGTAAAAGTTCAACGAAAGGTAATTTTCTTTTTTAACGATTAAAGGAGTTACATTCTCACGCAGTTACTTGAGAATTTCATACTTTTGCGCACCCAAATTCGGGATGCGATATTTCCCATTCATTTAAAAAGAAAATAACCAAGTCATGGCAGACTTAAGATTACAAAGAAATTTTGGTATTGCGGCGCACATTGATGCTGGTAAAACGACCACAACCGAGCGTATCCTGTATTATACAGGGGTATCGCACAAGCTAGGGGAAGTGCATGATGGTGCAGCCACTACCGACTGGATGGAACAGGAGAAGGAGAGAGGTATTACCATTACCTCCGCCGCTGTAACCTGTTTCTGGAATTTTCCCACCGTTCAGGGAAAGCCAACCGCCGATGCAAAAAAATACAAGTTTAATATCATCGATACTCCCGGACACGTGGACTTCACCGTTGAGGTTGAACGTTCAATGCGGGTTCTGGATGGACTTATCGCTTTATTTTCTGCCGTAGACGGGGTTGAACCGCAGTCTGAAACCGTTTGGCGCCAGGCCAACCGCTATAAAGTACCGCGTTTAGGATTTGTAAACAAAATGGATCGTTCCGGTGCCGATTTTCTGAATGTGGTTAAACAGGTTCGGGAAATGCTGGGTGCCAAAGCAGTTCCTTTACAATTGCCAATCGGTGCTGAAGATAATTTTAAAGGTGTGGTTGACCTGATCACCCTGAAAGGGATTATCTGGGATAACGCAACCCAGGGATCCACTTACGACGAAGTGCCCATTCCCGAAGAAATGAAAGATGATGTAGAGTACTGGAGAGGTCAGCTGATTGAAGCCGTGGCAGAATACGATGATAAGCTGATGGAGAAATTCTTCGATGATCCGAATACGATCACGGAAGACGAAGTGCATGTTGCCATTCGGAAAGCTACCATCGATATGAGCATTGTTCCGATGCTTTGCGGTAGCTCATTCAAAAATAAAGGGGTTCAGAAAGCGCTGGATGCGGTGGTTCGCTACCTGCCCAGCCCAATGGATATTGAGGCGATCACAGGTACTGATCCTTCAACCGGCGAAGAAATCATCCGTAAGCCCGATGCAAAAGAGCCATTTGCGGCACTGGCATTCAAAATCATGACCGATCCATTTGTGGGTCGCCTGGCTTTCTTCCGTGCTTACAGCGGTCATCTCGACGCGGGTTCTTATGTATTGAACGTAAGAAGCGGAAAAAAAAAGAGAATCAGCCGGATCATGCAGATGTTTGCGAACAAACAAAACCCGATCGATTTTATTGAAGCGGGAGATATTGGAGCAGCGGTTGGTTTTAAAGAGATCAAAACGGGAGATACGCTTTGCGATGAAGATCATCCGATCGTACTTGAGAACATGTTTATCCCTGAACCGGTTATTGCAATTGCAATCGAACCAAAAGCTCAGGCTGACGTAGATAAAATGGGCAATGCCATCTCTAAACTGGTTGAAGAAGATCCAACCCTTCGCGTTAACACCGACGAAGAAACCGGGCAAACAATCCTGCGCGGAATGGGTGAACTTCACCTGGAGATCATTGTTGACCGGATGCGCCGTGAATTTAAGGTGGAAGTGAACCAGGGCGCGCCGATGGTTGCTTATAAAGAAGCTTTCCGCTCAACCGTTGAACATCGCGAGGTGTTGAAAAAACAAACCGGTGGTCGGGGTAAATTTGCCGATATCGTGTTTGAATTCGGGCCTGCTGATGAAGAATGGCTGGCTGCAAATCCAAAAGATAACATGCAGTTTGTGAATGATATCTTCGGAGGTTCAATTCCAAGAGAATTTATCCCGGCGATCCAGAAAGGATTCCAGACTTCAATGAATACAGGTGTACTGGCAAGCTATCCCGTTGAGAACATGAAAGTGCGGATCTTCGATGGTAGTTTCCACCAGGTTGACTCTGATGCCATGTCTTTTGAATTATGTGCCAAACAAGGGTTCAGAGAAGCTGCCAGAAAAGCGAAGCCGGTATTGCTGGAGCCTATCATGAAAGTGGAAGTAATTACTCCGGATCAGTACATGGGTGATGTTACCGGTGACCTTAACCGTCGTCGGGGAATGCTGGAAGGAATGGATACAAGGGCAGGAGCGCAGGTAATCAAAGCCAAGGTTCCATTAAGCGAAATGTTTGGATACGTAACGCAACTGCGTTCATTGTCTTCCGGCCGCGCCACATCTACCATGGAATTTTCGCATTATGCGCCCGCACCAACCAACGTTGCGGAAGAAGTGATCGCGAAAGTGAAAGGAAAGATGAAAGTTGATCAGTAAGAGTCACGCATATTTATTTAAAGGCCCCAATCCAGTGTTGGGGCCTTTTTTGTGCTCCATCAGGCATGGAAATGGCTTGCTGCACATCGGTGCATGACTCTGAAATCCCTGAAGAACTACAAGTTATAAATCAATTGCCTGGACCTTTCGATCAGTGTTGTGAAAGGGGTAACATTTGCGTCAATGATGCCGGGTAATAATTTGTCATTCACCCGAAACCTTTATCTATAGTGAACTAGGAGCAGTCATTATAAATGACCCCTTCCACTTTTTTTTTAGAAAAAAAGTGGAGCAAAAAATCGGGCTGCGGAATAAATCCTAAAAATTGAAACTTCCGGCTAATTAAAAACAAGTCACAGCGAATCAATATAGCCCAGCCGTGGTAGGACTTACGGGCTACGGAACATTTCCGGGGTCTGGTAACAACTGTTTTTATTTTACGCCGTCCGTTTTAATTTTCTTAACGGATTTCTTCCGAGGCCCAGGGGAATACATTTTACCCGGATACCACTGATTATCACATTATCAAATTATCAAATTATCACATTTCCACATTGGCACATTGGCACATTATCACAGCCCTCCGTTTCAATTTTCCTGGCAAATTGCTTGCAGGGGTCATTCAATTGACCCTGACGGCAGTGGTTTTAATTCCGGAAACAGCACCCTTTTTAGAATAATCGGCTATTGAAGGAGGAAGCAAAGTGATCGCCTAAAAGTTTTTCCGATAAATTAATAAAAAAGCTTCAAATCTTTTGTCAAATACCAAAACTACCACTACCTTTGCATCCCCATTCGAAAAATGGGATTGGACCTATGTCGCAAAGAATCAGAATAAAACTACAGTCGTACGACCACAATCTGGTCGATAAATCAGCGGAAAAGATCGTTAAAACCGTTCGTGGTACAGGTGCTGTTGTAACAGGGCCTATTCCTTTACCAACGCGGAAAAAGATCTTTACAGTGCTGCGTTCGCCGCACGTTAACAAGAAAAGCCGCGAGCAATTTCAATTGGCAACCCACAAGCGTTTGCTGGACATCTACACGTCTTCTTCAAGAACGGTGGATGCGCTGAGCAAGCTGGATCTTCCAAGTGGGGTTGACGTTGAGATCAAAGCCTGATGAAGCCGGCCCGCCGGTTCAATCAGCAAACAGTTCTTAAAATGATCCATCTCCCAAAATCGTAACGAAGAAAGGAGCGCTGGAATATAGTAAACCCCCGGATTAATAACCGGGAAAACATATGAACTAGCCGTTCGGGGTTAGTTTACTGTCGGTACTTCTGTCATCTTTTGCCCTTTCGGGAAGGATGAAACAAAAGAAAAGGTCGGCAGCAAACGGGGATTGAAGTCCTGATGCCAGTCATCATTACTGTCTCTTCAACCATCGAAGGCACAAACCAAAAAAGATGAAAGGAATTATTGGTAAAAAGATTGGGATGACCAGCATCTTCAGTCCGGATGGAAAGCAGGTTCCCTGCACCATCATTGAGGCCGGTCCCTGCGTGATTACCCAGGTTAAGACACTGGAAACCGATGGCTACAATGCCACACAGATTGCCTTCGGCGACAAAAAAGAAAAACACTCCACCATTGCTGCCAGAAATCACTTCGCTAAAGCAAACACGGCAGCTAAGAAGTTTGTAAAAGAATTCCGCGATTATACTGTAGAAAAAGAAATTGGAGAATCCGTTACTGTAGACATTTTCACTGAAGGTGAAAAAGTGGATGTAGTGGGTACTACCAAAGGAAAAGGGTTCCAGGGTGTTGTAAAACGTCATGGATTCCATGGGGTAGGTGAACAATCTCACGGTCAGCACGATCGTCAGCGTTCACCCGGTTCTATTGGTAACTCTTCCGATGCTTCCCGGGTATTTAAGGGAATGCGTATGGCCGGCCGGATGGGTGGCGAAAGAGTGAAAGTGAAGAGCCTGAAAATCGTTAAGATTTTCCCTGACAAAAATTATATCCTGGTAACCGGATCTGTTCCAGGTCATAACGGTTCTATCGTTCTAATCCAGAAGTAACAACATATTAATCTGAACAAGATGCAAGTAGATATTTTAAGTATAAAAGGTGAAAAGACAGGACGCTCTGTTGAGTTACCCGATGAGATTTTTGGTATCGAACCGAATGACCATGTTATTTACCTTGCTGTAAAGCAATTTCTTGCCGCTCAGCGCCAGGGTACACATAAGGTGAAAACCCGGATGGAAGTAAAAGGATCGAGCAAGAAGCTTCACCGCCAGAAAGGTACCGGCGGATCCCGGAAGGGAAATCTGCGTAACCCCCTGTTCAAAGGTGGTGGTACTATTTTCGGACCCAAACCGCACAGCTACGATTTCAAGCTGAATTATAAAGTAAAAGGACTGGCTAAATGTTCGGCCCTTTCTTATAAGGTGAAAGAAAACAGCCTGATGGTTCTTGAAGATGTAAATCTGGAAACTCCGAAAACCAAAGAATTTGCGGCTATTTTGAAAAATCTGAATGCAGACCGGAAAAAAGTTCTGATCCTGACTTCAGAAAACAACGAAAAGCTGCAGTTATCATTCAGAAATCTGCCCAACGTGCTGGGTTATCAGTTCAACGACATGAATACCTACGATATCGTGAACTCGCATTTTGTGGTACTCACAGAAAGTGCAGCCAAGGCAATTGCTGAAGATGTGAAGGAAATTAGCGCTAATTAATCATTGATAAATTGTTAAGAGATGAAGCTCTCTGAAGTATTAATAAAACCGATCGTTTCTGAAAAAAGCAATAAGCTGACCGACGAGCGCCGTACCTATGCGTTTCGCGTTGGAAGGAAAGCAAACAAGCTGGAAATCAAAAAGGCCATTGAAAATTTTTATGGCGTATCGGTTACAGATGTGAATACAGTAGTTGTTCCCGGTAAAACCAAAACCAAGTTTACCAAAGCAGGTTTTATCTCTGGTCGTAAGCCTGCCTATAAGAAGGCTTATGTAACCGTGGCGGATGGTGAAACCATCGATCTGTACGCGAACATCTGATAAAAGACACGAATGGCGGGTCAAACGCCGCAAAGTATTGACAACATTAAATCATCGAATTAAGAATAGAATATGGCACTGAGAAAGTTTAAACCGATGACCGCGGGAACACGTTGGAGAATCGGGAACGCCTATGCGGAAATCACTTCCGATACACCGGAGAAATCACTTCTGGAACCGCTTTCAAACACCGGTGGACGTAATGTTCAGGGTAGAAGAGCCATGCGTTACAGAGGCGGTGGAAATAAGAAGATGTACCGTGTGATTGATTTCAGAAGAAATAAAAAAGAGATCCCTGCAGTTGTAGCATCGATTGAATACGATCCGAACCGTACCGCATTCATCGCGTTGTTGAATTATGCGGATGGTGAAAAAAGATATATCCTGGCGCCCCAGGGTTTACAGGTAGGTTCTACCATTGTTTCCGGTGATTCGGTTGCACCCGAGGTGGGCAACGCACTGATGATGCGTTTTATGCCTCTTGGTACGAACGTACACAATATTGAAATGCAGCCCGGGCAGGGTGGAAAGCTTGTTCGCAGTGCAGGAACTTCCGCGCAGCTTACGAATAAGGAAGAGCGTTATGCGGTATTAAAAATGCCTTCCGGTGAGCTGAGAAAAGTGTTGATCAACTGTTATGCTACCGTAGGTGTTGTAAGCAATAGCGATCATAGCCTCGAAACCATGGGTAAGGCGGGTAGAAACAGATGGAAAGGCATCCGCCCCCGTACCAGAGGGGTTGCGATGAACCCGGTAGATCACCCGATGGGTGGTGGTGAAGGTAAATCTTCAGGAGGTCACCCACGTTCCAGAACCGGTAAATACGCGAAAGGGCTTAAAACCCGTCAGCGTGGTAAAGGAAGTGACAAGCTGATTATTCAGACAAGAAAAGGAAAAAAGATATCTCAATAATTTGAAGATACGGCAGCCTGAAATGGTGAATGAAGTTTCGGATTGCCTGCTTTCAAACGTACATTTTCAAATTTTCAAATTAACTCATTACTATGGGTCGTTCAATTAAAAAGGGTCCTTACGTAGCAGCCGCATTAGAAGCTAAAGTACTGGGGATAAACGAGGGTAAATTAAAGAAAGGGGTTATCAAAACCTGGAGCCGTCGTTCAACCATTACGCCTGATTTTGTAGGCCATACGTTTGCGGTGCATAATGGCAACAAATTTATTCCGGTGTATGTTACCGAATTTATGGTAGGTCATAAGCTGGGCGAGTTTGCTCCAACACGCAACTTCAAAGGTCACTCTAGTAAAAAAGTAGCATAAACGGGAACCGTTGAAACGTTCGGGCATGAAGCAGATGGCTTTGTCCTGAACCGGAACCTAAAAAAATAAACAATGGAAGCAGTAGCGAAACTTAAAAATTATCCGACATCGCCCCGCAGAATGCGTTTGCTGGCTGATGAGATCCGTGGAATGGATGTAGAAAAAGCTTTGGCTTTGCTGGAGCACCATCCTCAGCATTCTGCCACGCCGCTTTTTAAATTGTTAAGAAGTGCCATCAGCAACTGGGAGCAGAAAAATGAAGGAAAAAGTGCTGCAGATTCGAACCTTGTGGTAAAGACAATTTTCGTTGATGGCGCCCGTACATTAAAAAGATTGTTACCGGCCCCTCAGGGAAGGGCATACCGCCTGCGCAAAAGAAGTAATCACGTTACAATTTTTGTAGACGCCAAAGCCGAAAATTAACAAATACTCAAATTTTCAAATCATTATAAATGGGTCAGAAAACAAATCCTATTGGTGCCAGGTTAGGGATCATCCGCGGTTGGGAATCTAACTGGTATGGTAATAAAAGAGATTATTCAACCAAATTGATCGAAGATAACCGGATCAGAACTTATCTGAATGCGCGTATCAATAAAGGTGGGATCTCGAAGATCGTTATTGAGCGTACCCTTAATAAGCTGATCGTAACCATCCATACATCCAAGCCAGGTATCATCATAAGTAAAGGTGGTGGTGAAGTAGACAGGATCAAAGAAGAGTTGAAAAAGCTTACCGGTAAAGACGATGTGCAGATCAACATTCTGGAGATCCGCCGTCCAGAACTGGATGCGATGATCGTTGGAGATACCATTGCCCGTCAGATCGAAAACCGGATCAACTACAAACGCGCGATTAAAATGGCCATTGCTTCGGCCCTTCGTATGGGTGCAGAAGGAATCATGGTTAAAGTAAGCGGACGTTTGGGGGGTTCTGAGATTGCCCGTTCAGAAGAAATCAAACAGGGTCGTACCCCATTGCATACCCTTCGGATGGATATTGACTATGCGAATGTATTTGCTCAAACGGTGTACGGTAAAATCGGGATCAAGGTATGGATCTGTAAAGGTGAAATTCTGGGCAAGAGAGATCTGAACCCCAATTTCGTGGGTGGCAAGAATGAAGGTGGCGAGCGTCGTGAAGGTGGTGTTAGAGCCGACAGGCCCGAACGCAGAGATGAGAGAAGACCGGGTGGAGATCGGAGAGACGACAGGAGACCAGGTGGTGGCGGAGCTCCACGCAGAAGATAATCAGAAAAAGAACCGATAAAATTTGAACGTACCATTTTCAAATTTTTCAATTTCCAAATTTTCAAATTCACAATAGATGTTACAGCCGAAAAGAAGCAAACACAGGAAATCGCAGAAGGGTCGCATCCGCGAAGTGGCAAAACGCGGCGCCAGCATTTCCTTTGGTTCCTTTGCTTTAAAAGCACTAGAGCCGATCTGGTTAACAAACCGGCAGATTGAAGCTGCCCGCCAGGCACTCACCCGTTCTATGAAAAGGGAAGGAAACGTATGGATTCGCGTATTCCCCGACAAGCCGGTTACCCGCAAACCTCTGGAGGTTAGGATGGGTAAGGGTAAAGGTAACCCTGAATTCTGGGCGGCGGTAGTTGAACCAGGAAGGATTCTGTTCGAATGTGATGGAGTACCGGTTGAAGTAGCAAAACAGGCATTGGAACTGGCTGCACAAAAACTGCCGATTAAAACCAAGTTCATCACACGCAGAGATTACCAGGCGTAAATAATTTGCAAATTTGAAAATTTGAAAATATGCAAACGAAACGCAGGTATTCAATTTTCAGAATGCATTATAAATAACGGAAGCTGGATGGAGAAAGAATTTTCAAATTTCCAAATTTCCAAATTTCCAAATTAACAATTATGTCAAAGAGAATTGATTTTGTAAAAGGGCTGAAGGAGATGAACGATGCCGACTTAAAGGCAAGAATCCAGGAAGATGAGCTTCGCCTGAAAAAGCTGGAATTCGCTCATGCGATTTCTCCTTTGGAAAATCCAATGAGCATCCGCAGCATCCGTAAGGACCTTGCGCGTTTAAAAACTGAATTAAAATCCAGGGCAATCGGGGTATAACCTGCTAAATAATAAAGAAATGATCGAAAGAAATTTGCGTAAAACTAGAACCGGGATTGTTACCAGCAACAAGATGGAAAAAACGATCACTGTTGCGGTGGAAAGAAAAGTAAAACACCCAATCTATGGTAAGTTTGTGAAAAAAACTACCAGGTTCCATGCACATGATGAAAAGAATGAGTGCACCATCGGTGATACTGTCCGCATCATGGAAACCCGTCCAATGAGCAAAACAAAACGTTGGAGACTGGTTGAAGTTATTGAAAAAGCTAAATAGGATGGCCGATTGGCGATTGCAAATTTCTTTCGCCGGTAGTCCCAGATAAAAATAAAGTGGTCTTAGATTTTAGAATGCGAAGTCTGAAATCTAAAATCTAAAATCTCAAATCATAAAAAATGATCCAGCAAGAAAGCAGACTAAATGTAGCTGATAACAGTGGTGCCAAAGAGGTTTTGTGTATCCGGGTATTAGGGAACAGCGGACAGGACTACGCAAAGATCGGCGACAAAATAGTTGTATCTGTAAAAGATGCCATCCCCGCAGGAGGTATCAAAAAAGGAACGGTTACTAAAGCAGTTATCGTTCGTACAAAAAACAAATTACGCCGGAAGGATGGTTCATACATCCGTTTCGACGACAATGCAGTGGTTCTTCTGAACCAGTCGGATGAGCCGAGAGGCACCCGGATTTTTGGACCCGTGGCAAGAGAGTTGCGCGATAAAGGCTATATGAAGATCATTTCATTGGCACCTGAAGTGCTTTAATACCAAAGTATCCGGCGCAGGTCGATGCTGATACGAATCAAGTAATTATTCTCTCAAAGAGAGCTAAAGAAAATAAAAATGAACAACAGATTCAAAGCCAAGTTCAATATTAAGAAAGGTGACACTGTAGTTGTGATTACCGGTGATGATAAAGATCTGAAGAAACCCCGTACCGTACTGGAAGTTTATCCCGATAAGGCGAAAGTACTGGTTGAAGGAGTGAATATTGTAACGAAGCACACTAAGCCTTCCGCCCGCGATACCAAAGGTGGTATTGTAAAACGTGAAGCTCCAATCAGCATTTCCAATATTATGCTGTGGGACGCAAAATCCGGTGCTCCTACCAAAGTGAAGCGCACCCGGGAAAATGGCAAACTGATCCGCGTTTCGAAAAAGTCCGGTGAGGTTATCAAATAATCCTGATTTCTGAATTGATCTCAGCAGCATAAACTTTATAAAATGAGCACAACGAAATACAGTCCAAGACTAGCAGATAAGTACAAAAATGATGTTGTACCTGCCTTGATGAAACGTTTTAACTACGATAGCGTAATGCAGGTTCCGCGTTTGGAAAAGATCTGCCTGAATCGTGGCGTGAACGGAGCTGTTACGGATAAAAAACTGGTAGATGTTGCAGTAGATGAACTGACGCTGGTTACCGGGCAGAAAGCAGTTGCCACCACATCTAAAAAAGATATTTCCAACTTTAAGTTGAGAAAGAACATGCCGATCGGTGCCAGAGTTACACTTCGCGGAACTAAAATGTATGAGTTCCTCGACCGTTTCATCGCCACGGCATTGCCAAGGGTGCGTGATTTTAAAGGGGTGAATGAAAAGGCATTTGATGGCCGTGGTAATTATACCCTGGGCATCACTGAACAAATCATTTTTCCCGAGGTGGATATCGATAAGGTAAACAAGATCACCGGTATGGACATCACCTTTGTTACAACAGCCAATACAAACGAAGAAGCGTATGAATTGCTGAAAGAACTGGGAATGCCATTCAGGAACATCCGTAAAGAACAAGAAGCATAAATCAATTTTAGATTCGGGTTCCGCTTAGATTGAAAAATTTAATCCGGACTTGGAATTTAAAATTCAAAATTCAAACATATATGGCCAAAGAATCAGTAAAAGCCAGAGACAGAAAAAGGCAACGGTTGGTGGAAAAATTCGCCGACAAACGTGCAGAGTTAAAAGCAGCCGGCGATTGGGCAGCGCTTGATGCTCTTCCAAAAAATTCTTCAAAAGTTCGTTTGAAGAATCGTTGTCAGCTCACCGGCCGTCCCCGTGGTTATATCCGTTATTTCGGATTATCGCGCGTGATGTTCCGCGATATGGCACTGGCAGGTAAGATACCCGGTATCAAAAAAGCAAGCTGGTAGTACCAGTAAGAATAGCCCTGATTCAGGTCTTTTCTTCCGTAAATACAAATCATAAATTTCCAATCTTAAATAGATTATGGTAACAGATCCTATAGCAGATTTCCTGACGAGAGTGCGTAATGCGCAAATGGCCGGACACAGAATTGTTGAAATTCCTGCATCCAACCTGAAAAAACGCATCACCGAGATTTTGTACGACCAGGGATTTATCCTCAAATACAAATTTGAAGATGACAGCAAACAAGGTGTGATCAAGATCGCGTTAAAGTACGATCCTCAGTCGAAAGAACCTGCAATTAAAGCACTTGAAAGAATCAGCCGTCCCGGCCTGCGTCAGTATGCAAGTCCTGCTGAATTCAAAAGAGTGAAAAGCGGTCTGGGTGTTGCGATCATCAGTACCTCTAAAGGTGTTATGACCGACAAACAGGCGAAGTCGCAGAATGTTGGCGGCGAAGTACTTTGTTATATTTATTAATCTCAAAGGGTTTCTGAAATTTTGAAAATGGTTTCAGATTACTTGCCAGAAGCTGAATGACAATTAAGTTTTAACTATACGGAACTGAACACGCTCAACTTCTGAAATTTTCAAATTTTCGATTTTCAAACTTTCAAATTAACAACTATGTCTCGTATAGGTAAACAGCCGGTTATTCTTCCTTCAGGCGTTTCAGTTACCGTAAGTGCTGATAATGTTCTGACTGTTAAGGGCCCCAAGGGGGAACTGAAACAGGAAATCGACCGCGATATCATTATTGAAGTGAAAGATGGTCAGCTTGAACTGGGTCGCCCAACGGATCAAATCCGTCACCGCGCCATGCATGGTCTGTATCGTTCACTGGTTAACAATATGGTTAAAGGCGTAACGGAAGGATTTAAAAAGAACCTGGAGCTGGTGGGTGTAGGTTTCAAAGCTGCCAATCAGGGAAATGTGCTGGATCTTTCGCTTGGTTTTTCTCACAACATCATATTTGAAGTTCCAAAGGAACTTAAAGTTACCACCGGACAGGAAAAGGGTGATAACCCCAAAATCTACCTGGAAGGAATTGACAAACAACTGATCGGCCAGGTGGCAGCTAAAATTCGCGGCCTTAGAAAACCTGAACCTTACAAAGGAAAAGGGGTTAAGTATGTTGGCGAAGTGGTACGCCGGAAAGCTGGTAAGGCTGCTGGTAAATAGTGGTAAAGTGAATATCTGCCAAAGGCCTGTGTGGTTGAATAGAAAGCTGATTGTGCAGATTCCGATTTTCCAATTTTTAAATTAACTCCCGGCAGTATCGGGAACTATAAATAAATATAAAATGGCTACTAAACTTCAAAGAAGACAAAAGATCCGCTACCGCATTCGCAAAAAGGTGGCCGGAACGGCTTCTAAACCACGTTTATCCGTATTTCGCAGCAATACCGACATTTATTGCCAGCTGATTGATGATGAAAATGGGGTAACACTGGCGGCAGCTTCTTCTAAAAGCAAGGATATTGCAGCGCAAACCGGAACCAAGGTTGAAAAATCCAAACTGGTAGGAGCGGCAATCGCACTGAAAGCAAAAGAACTGGGAATAACCACCTGCACTTTTGATCGTGGGGGAAACCTGTATCACGGTCGGGTGAAAAGCGTGGCCGATGGCGCCCGGGAAGGCGGACTTCAATTTTAGTTCGGAGGGGCATACGCGAAGACCTGAAATGTAAAATCTCATATAAAATCGAATTAAATCGAAATAATGGCAAAAGTTAATTTAAACAAAGTAAAAGCCGGCGATCTCGAGTTGAAGGAAAAAGTAGTAGCGATCAATCGGGTGGTTAAAACAACCAAAGGTGGACGTGCTTTCAGTTTTTCTGCCCTGGTGGTGGTTGGTAATGAAAATGGTGTGGTTGGTCATGGTTTAGGTAAAGCCAAAGAAGTTCAGGAAGCAATTACCAAAGGAATTGAAGATGCAAAGAAGAATCTGATTAAAGTTCCGATCATGCATGGCACAATTCCCCACGATCAGCTGGCCAAGGAAGGAGCTGCAAAGGTTCTGATAAAACCCGCTGCACACGGTACCGGAGTAATTGCCGGAGGAAGCATGCGTGCGGTTCTGGAAAGCGCCGGCATTACCGATGTTCTTGCAAAATCACTGGGTTCTGCCAATCCGCATAATGTGGTAAAAGCCACTTTCCTGGCACTTGCTACATTGCGTGAGCCGGTACAGATCGCCCGCCAGAGAAATCTGAACCTGAAGAAAGTTTTTAACGGATAGTTACCGCTTTCACCATTGTATAAATTTCTTTATACAACATTGATCCCGGTATCGAACTAAATAACCTAATAATGAAAAAGATTAAGATAACCCTGGTAAAAAGTGGTATTGACAGGCCTGAACGTCAGAAGCTGACCCTGCAGGCGCTCGGTTTGAGCAAGCTCAATTCAACACGCGAGATCGAGGCAACGCCCCAGGTTCTTGGTATGATCCGTAAAGTGAACCACCTGATCGAAGTTCAGGAAGTGGCGGAATAATTAGCTATTTGAAAATGTGCAGATGGGAAACCATTTTTCAAATTTTCAAATTCAGAAATTTTCAAATTAAACATGCGAGGGGCGATTCCCCGTTGAGTAAAAAATCAGAATATGAAATTAAATGAATTAAGACCCGCAAAAGGGGCAACGCACAAACCAAAACCACGCCTGGGCCGTGGTGAGGCATCTGGTAAAGGTGGTACATCGACAAAAGGTAACAAAGGTGGACAAAGCCGCGCGGGTTATCAGCGGAAAATGGCTCACGAAGGTGGTCAGATGCCGATTCAGCGCCGGATCCCCAAACGTGGATTTAACAATATTCATCGCGTCGAATTCAAAGTGTTTAATCTTGCACAGGTTGAGCAGATCGCTGAAAAATATGGTATTGAAGAGTTTTCACTGGAATCTCTCTATATGAATGGATTGATTAGCCGCACCGATAAAGTGAAGATTCTTGGTAACGGCGAGATCACCCGTAAGATCAGCTTTAAAGTTAATGCAGCCAGTGAAAAAGCCAAATCAGCAATTGAAGCGGCTGGTGGAACTGTGGAACTTTTGGCAAAGTAATTTTATGTAACTTGCCCCACATAAATTACAGGCCGTATTATAAATAAAAACTGATTTTTGATGCACAGACAGGTTTGCAAAGTAAGGATTCAATTCTTTTGGCAAACCTGTTTCTGTTTAGAACAAAACGACATCATTTAAATTTCTGCATTTCGTGAAAAAATTCATACAGACCCTAAAAAATATCTGGAGTATCGAGGAGTTGAGGAGTAAGATCCTGATGACGATCATGTTGATTGCTATTTATCGTTTGGGTACTCATATCGTAATCCCTGGTATTGACCCAACCAAAATTGATGCTAGTGCTGCAACCGGTGGTATTTTAGGCTTGATCGACGCATTCGCCGGTGGTGCCTTTTCTCAGGCATCCATTCTGGCACTCGGTATCATGCCCTATATCTCGGCTTCCATTTTCATGCAACTGATGTCGATTCTTTATCCACCGTTTCAGAAACTTCAGAAAGAAGGTGAAAGCGGAAGGAAAAAAGTGAATCAGTACACAAGATACCTCACCGTGGTGGTTGCTCTGCTTCAGGCCAGCGCCTATGTTGCTTACCTAAACAGTCCCGGATACAAAGAAGCCATTATCCAGGCTTATGCTCCTGTGTTCTGGCTGTCTACTACCGTAGTTTTAACAGCCGGCGCATTGTTTGTAATGTGGTTGGGCGAAAAAATTACAGATAAAGGGTTGGGTAATGGTGCTTCCATTATCATCATGATCGGTATCCTTGCCGGTTTGCCCCAGGCTTTCTGGCAGGAGTGGCTGGCGAAAATACCAACCGGTTCAAGAGGCCTTCTTCTTTTCATCATCGAGATCGCCGTGTTGATCGGAGTGATAATGGGACTGATTGTTCTGATCCAGGGAGTACGCAAAATCCCTGTTCAGTACGCAAAACAGATTGTGGGTAACCGCCAGTTCGGTGGGGCCCGTCAGTTTCTGCCCATGAAAGTGAATAGTTCCGGAGTAATGCCGATCATCTTCGCCCAGGCGATCATGTTTCTGCCGACGCTCTTATCAAATTTTGAAACCACGCAGGGGCTTGCCCGGGTCTTCGGCGATCCCAGCAATTTCTGGTATATGCTGATCTATGCCATTATGGTAATCGGATTTACTTTCCTGTATACAGCCCTGATTTTTAATCCGAAACAAATTGCGGAAGACCTGAAAAGGAATAATGGATTTATCCCCGGGGTAAAACCCGGACAACCTACGGCCGATTACATCGGTGCCGTAATGGATAAGATCACCCTTCCGGGAGCTATTCTGTTGGCCGTAATCGGGATCTTACCCGGTTTTGCTCAGCGTTTGGGAGTTCAGCAAAGCTTTGCTCAGTTTTTTGGAGGAACTTCATTGCTGATCATGGTAGCTGTAATTCTGGACACTTTGCAACAGATCGAAACCCAGTTGTTGATGCGCCAGTATGATGGACTGATGAAGTCTGGAAGAATTCAGGGAAGACAATCTATTTCACCTGCCTCTACCATTTAATTTAAATTTTCTTTTATAGGACCCGGCCATAAGCCGGGTTTTTTTTTGGTGCGAAATGGCGAAAGCTAATATGTTATGATTACTAGGGTGCGGATAATGTATTCAGTGGTTGGAAGGAGTCATTTACAATGACTGCTCCTAATTCACTATAATAAAGGTTGCGGGTGACGTGTAAGTCAGAATGAATTCGTTTCGTTAAAAACCTCTCAGCCTTAAAATTCTGCCCTTCCTTTCTTACCTTTGCAATCCAAAAAAACAGGGATGATATTTTATAAAACGGCTGCAGAGATTGAACTTATGCGCGAGAGCGCTTTACTGGTAGGTAAAACGCATGCAGAATTGGTAAAACATATTCGTCCCGGAGTAACGACAGCCCGCCTTAACCAGATTGCGGATGAATTTATATGTGATAATGCCGCCACGCCCTCCTTCAAGAATTACAATGGATATCCTTATGCCACCTGCATTTCGGTAAACAGTGCAGTGGTTCATGGCTTCCCCAACGAAAGGGAACTGACTGACGGCGATATCATTTCTCTCGATATTGGGGTTTATAAGAACGGATTTCACGGCGATAGCGCCTATACATATGCGATAGGAAATGTGGCCGAGGAGGTATTAAAGCTGATGCGCGTGACCAAACAATCGCTGATGCTTGGAATTGCAAAGGCAACGGCCGGCAACCGTGTAGGAGATATTTCCTATGCGATCCAGGAGTATTGTGAAAAGAAACATGGTTTTGGAGTGGTCCGGGAACTGGTGGGGCACGGTGTTGGAAAAAGCTTGCACGAAGATCCGCAAGTACCTAACTACGGAAGGAGAGGTACGGGTGCCAAAATGCATGAAGGAATGGTGATCGCTATTGAACCCATGGTAAACCTGGGGGTGAAAGAAGTTATTTATGACGATGATGGCTGGACGGTTCTCACCAAAGACGGTAAAGCCTCTGCGCATTACGAGCATACTGTTTGTGTTGCTAAAGGAAAAGCCGATATTCTTTCTTCTTTTGAAGAAATTGAAAAAGCCGAAAAAGCCAACCCGGAATTGAATTCTACTTACTATTGATCTTTCTTTGCAAAATCCCGTTTTCCGACTGAATAAGATCTAAAACAGACCAGGCGGTTTAATTCCCTGAATTTCCATTTTATTTCTGCTTCAGAAAGTATTTTTTATTGAGGTCATTCGTTTTATTTGCCCGCGGAATTGACCTTCCGGCTCCGTTTTAAAACTTCTGCTTCTACGTTATAATCCCATTGTTTCAGATTTAAGCTGATATAGATTCACACCATAAAAATCTATGTCTATGTCTGACAAAAGCAACCTTGAATCCGATGCATTTTTTAATGAGGAGGAGGAACTGAATCTGGAAAATGAAATACTGCTTATGAAATTGAAAGCCGAATTTGGAGGATTTCATTTCACATCGGACGATTTGCCTCCCGAAATTTGTAACAGTTTTCTGCAGTCGGTGTACGATTTTGAAAAACAGATGGCGGAGCCTTCCGATCTGTGTACGGTATACGACAGGCTGGAAAAGCCTTTTTATTTGCCGGAACATCTGCTTACGGATGCCGGTGTGGAAATTGAACTGGAGCGACTGCAGCAACTGATGGAAAGCCACCATATTGTGCTCGATTTCCAGTATTGTTATGACGAACGCACCATCTATCGTTTTATAACGAATGAACTTTTCCAGACAGAGACCTGCCATGTAAACATGCCAGGCTATTTTTATCACTTCATGTATGAAGAGTTTCATCCCAATGAAACTGAAGACCTGAAGAACTATTTCAAGCGCTTTATAGATGAGCTGTTAAATCAGGATCTGCGGGAAGGGTGGAACATCATCGATCCGGAATTCTTATCCGACGATGGCCGTATCATTGGTG
>JAEZAY010000166.1 GCA_023427575.1 Bacteroidota bacterium
CAGAACATTTCCGGGCTCTGGTAACAACTGTTTTTATTTTACGCCGTCCGTTTCAATTTTCTTAACGGATTTCTTCCGAGGCCCGGGATTACATTTTACCGGACACCAATGACTCCGAACTTCGAAATCCAAACTAAAAATGGTTTCCAGCTACGAATGCTTTTGCGACTCCTGACTCCAGACTCCCGACTCAACTAAGTACTCCGAACTAAAAAGGATAACCTATCCCCAGATTAAAGATTATATTTTCTTTTCTCCAGTCGGCATCGCCGAAATTAATTTTATCGATTACCCATCTTTCTCCTTCGGGCAGGAATGGTTTGCGAATGGGAAAGGCGACATCCAGCCTTAAAACCAGAATCGAAATATCCACCCGAATGCCCAGGCCTGCATCGGCGGCCAGCTCCTTCAAAAGGTTGCTGCTTATTTTGGCCCCGGGTTTAAAAGGATAATCGTTGTAGAGCCAGATATTGCCGGCATCTACAAACAGGGCTCCATGAATGACACTAAACAATTTCATTCTGAGCTCACTGTTTATTTCCAGCTTAAAATCACCCGACTGATCCGGTAAAAAGGTGGTGGCTTCTGTAACGGGCTGGTCAAATGTTCCGGGCCCGACGGAACGGCTGCGGAACCCGCGCAAACTGTTATTTCCCCCAATAAAAAATTGTTTGATAAAAGGCAACTGCAGAGAATTGCCATAAGGAAGCCCGGCTCCTACTATTATCCGGTTCGCCCATACATTGGCGGGAGTAAGCGAACTCAGACGGCGATAGTAACGGAAGTCCAGCTCAGTTTTAACGTACTGCGAAAATGGCGTTCCAAAGATCCGCGACGGATCGCCGTTTTTGATATCCCCGGGCTTCAGCAAACCGGCAATATTTCCCGATACATCTACCAGTCCACGGAAGAAAAACGCATTGTCGCGGGGCCTGCCTACCAACTGATTCAGCATATACGAATAATTCGCCCCCAGGATGAACTGCGTATCAATGGCCGTTTGCAGGGTTGGATTATTTTTCAGGCTGTCGATGTATTCGGGCGTGATATTTACCGGCTGCACGTATTGAATGCTGATGGGATAAAATTCATGTTCTTTTTGCAGACTTTCCTTCCACAAATAACCAAATCCGCCCCGGAATGAATTCAGCGTATATAATTTCTGTTTGTTGAGGAGATCATAACCAAGCTGGATATTGGTACGGGGAACAAAGCCACCGCGGGGATTGATCCGGAAGAATGGTGTAAGAAAACGGGGCAATGCCAGGTTAGCTTCGGCACCAATGCGGTATGTGTTGTAGCCTTTAAAGCGTCCGCTATACTGCACTTCCGATCCGGCGCTTACATCCACACGAAGGATCTCGCCGGCGCGGAAAGTATTACGGTTTGTAAATCCAACCGTTACCTGGGTACCGGTCAGATTGTTTGATTTTGTATTTCCACCCAGTTCCGCACGCAATGATTTTTTAGGAAGCGGCGTGAGGTAATAATACGCGTCGAGGGTTGTATCGCCTGAGATCTCAAAGCGGTTCTTTACGAATTTAAAAACATTCAGATTGATTAAACGCTGCAGCGTTGTGTTATGGTCGCGGCGATTGTAGCGGTCGCCCTGATTAAACTGCAAAGCCTGCTCAAATAATTTAGGCTTATAAAAATTGGCGGAATCAATTATATAATAGCCGCGGTAGAAACTGGCATTTGCTTTATTGGTATCCGAGTCGGTGGTGCTTAAACTATAATTCGGATATACATACACGTTCCTGATGGTATAAGTCCTGCGCGCAATAGCCGGAGTTTCTTTTTTCGTATTGACGTAAAGATTTACCTTATTCCCGCCAATGGTTGTATCGGCATCTACCAGCAGGTATTCGGGATTAAAAAAATAAAAGCCGCGTTCTTTCAACCTTGTATCTATCCGCGTTCTTTCGCCTTTAATTACATCAAGGTTAAAAGGGTCCTCCGGCTTAAGCAGGGACCGTCTTCTTGCGGTGCGTAAAATTGCTTTCTGAAGATCCGAACTATCCGCTTCATACACCACTTCATTGATTGTGTACTGCGGACCGGCCACCGCGGTATAGGTTGCTGATGCGCGCTTATTCTTAACCGTTGTATCGCCGCTTACCGTGGCTCTGAAGAAGCCCTGGTTTTCAAGGGCGTTCTGCAAAACACTTACGTTATGATCCAGCGATACATCGCTTAATAAAACCGGCGGCTCGCCCATTTTTTTCAATAGTGCCGCGGGTGAATTTTTCTTTTTAGGATTTCCGGCAATATTGTAAAACCAAAGCTTGGGTCTTAGTCCAAGAATAGAAGAATTTGGCCGGGGCCGGGTCATCCCCTCCAGGCTTGCCTTCAACAGTTTCCGTTTCTTGCGGCTGATTTCCGGCGCCTCCAGTTTCACTTTCGCACCTGTATAAAGCGCGTCATTTGCAGGAATATACTTCGTATTACTGCATGAGCTTAAATGCAATGCCAGTCCAGAAAAAGCCAATACCGAAATAATGTTTCTCATCCCCATTTTATTCTTCGTTTGTTTCAACCGCACGGGTTGGCGCCACTTCCGGCAGATCTTTTCTTGGCGGATTTTTAGCCGGCCCTTTCGATTGTTCATTCTTTTTTTGTCTTCTGAAAAGATCCCTGAAATGATTATAGTCGAGCGTTATAATAAAGTTTACCCCCGTTTCAATTACATAGCCCTCCAGCACGCCTTCATAATCGTTGGTACGATAACCCCGCAACATGTATCTTCCATCTTTACTCAGCAGATAATCGATGGCCACATTGCCCGCGAGATTGCTGCTTTGCTGGTTGGTATTTTGCGGACCCTCCAGTTCGAAATTGCTACCAACGGTCACGCGCAAACGATCATTAAGCAACTGTATCGATACCGAAACATTTAAATCGGATCGATGCTGCATCGCACCGGTGGAATAATCTTCCGCCGAAACAAGATCAAAGTTTATATCCACACCCTGCACCAGGTCGGAAGCAAGGCTGTTCAGCTGATCGGTTAAAATCCGGCTAACGCTTTGACGGGCCATGGTTCCCACATTCGTTCCGCCTCCACTGCTTTCAAACGGATTTTCATTTACAAAACGATTCAGAAGCAGGAGCGCAAAAACCTGCTTATTCATTTCCGAAGGTTCGGCGCGGAGCTGCGTTAGCCGGATATCCACGTTTTCCAGAATATCGTTTCCAACATTCAGGTTTTCTTCTTCGGGAAGATCCAGATCGAAACTGATTTCGGGCTTCATGAGTTCGCCATTCACTTTCAGGTAAACCTGGAAGGGCAATCGCTGTTTATAGCGGTTGATCTGAGTGGTGGATGCCGGGCCAAGCTGGTTTTCAACCAGGGGCAGCGCGGCGGTATTGGATTCATATACGGCGGTAAGATCCACATCCGCGCGGGTAGGTTCACCCAGCCATACGATTTTAGAACCTTTCTGGATTTCAAAACGCCGGCGGAGGAAATTAAAGGAAAGCTCATAAGATCCTTCTTCAATTTCATAGGATCCTGCGAGGTTCACTTTACCGCTTTTGTCGATGCCGGCGGTAAGGGCGGCTTCGCCACGCATCTTTACAAAATCTCCATTGCCTTCATCAATCACCATACTGAAAATGGCTTCTTTATTGATCTCAATATTAACAGCCACTTCCATTCCCTTCACTTCGGAACTATTCAGCGAGTCATAACCGGCATACATATTCGTATCAATGCGGATCGAATCCATATCAATAAAGCGAACAATGCCTTCCCGTTCCACCACGCCCGGATCCTGCTGAGGCAAAACAATGGTGAAGTCGGTATTATCATTTATGGTAATGGAACCATCGATCACCGGTGATGCTTCCGTTCCTTTAATATTCAGATCGCTGTCGAAGTTCAGCTTGCCGTAAAACAACTGATTCTGTTGTTTGGTACTGTTCACGGCGGAAAAATTCCGGGCGGTCAACTTTAATCCCAGATCGTAATTGATAAAGTTTTCGGTTAAGGCCTCCCCATCCAGCACCAGTGTATTGTTGGAAGAATCTTTTACCGTGAATGAATCAAAGCTGATGCCTTTTGGAGTAATGGTTATTCTTTCCTGGTCGATGGCGAAATAACTTCCGATCATAGTCAGGTTGAAGGCGGTCTGATTAAAATTGATTTGACCATTCACGGCAGGTTCCGCCGCCGTTCCCTTAATATCGAAATTGCCATTCAGGAAGCCCTGCGCATTGGTGATCGCGCCCATGGTAGCGCCTTCCACTGTATTCAGGCCCAGGCGCCGGATCTCCGCTTTCAAATCAATAATACTCTGGTTCGCCGGCTTCACCGTATAGGTTCCATTGATCGCCAGGTCATTGCCCGCTCCAGTCAAAGCTATATCCGCTGCGAATACATCTGTAGTTGTGTTATTTACTTTTAGCGAAAGGTTTCCAAGGGTATCCTGGTTTACGGTAAGATTACTGACCGTTAGATCGCTGGTGAACGTGGGTTGGGTCGCCAGGTTATTCAACATTACATTTCCGTTGATGGAACCATCGGCCAGCAGGGTATCCTGTTTTAAAAAGCCGG
>JAEZAY010000462.1 GCA_023427575.1 Bacteroidota bacterium
CGGATTCGGTGAAAATGGAAAACTTGATTTGCATAAAGGGCTCGACCGGAATGTGGATCATTTATTTATCAGTTCCACCTCGCCGGGAATCATCTTCAGGGATCTGATCATTATGGGTTCGCGGGTGGATGAAGGGGCTGCCGCCGCTCCGGGTCATATCCGGGCCTTTGACGTACGAACGGGAGAGCGCCGCTGGATTTTTCACACCATACCTCAGCCCGGTGAATATGGATATGAGTCCTGGGATGATACCGCTGCCTTCCGTTTTATCGGGGGCGCAAATGTCTGGAGCGGGTTCAGTCTGGATCAGCAAAGAGGAATTGTATATGCCGGAACAGGGTCGGCATCCTATGACTTTTACGGTGGTAAAAGGACCGGCGACAACCTCTTTGCCAATTCGATCCTTGCACTGGATGCGGCCAGCGGCAAAAGGATTTGGCATTATCAGTACATTCATCACGATGTGTGGGACCGGGATTTTTCATCGCCGCCGGCACTGGTTACAGTAAAAAGAAATGGCAAACAGGTGGATGCCGTTGCATCTACCACTAAAACCGGCGATGTTCTTTTGTTTGACCGTGAAACCGGAACCCCGCTTTTCGAGATCATTGAAAAGCCCGTTCCCACTGAGTCGGATCTTACAGGCGAAAAGCTCTCGGCTACACAGCCCTTCCCGGTGAAACCGGCGCCATTCATGCGACAACAGTTTACCGAAAAAGAAATCAATCCGCTGCTTTCCGATACTTCCTATCAGGCAGTTAAAAAACGGTTTGTCACCTATAAAAATGGTCATATTTACCATCCGCCCTCATTGCAGGGTACGATTGTTTTTCCCGGTCTGGATGGGGGTGCCGAATGGGGCGGACCAAGTTTCGATCCGGAAACCCAGATTCTTTACATCAATTCAAATGAAATGGCCTGGATCATTCAGGCCGTAGATCTGAGCAAAGTACCGGCAAAAGCGGAAACTTATGAGCAGGCCGGTAAACGTTTGTACACGCAGAATTGTATGCGCTGCCACGGCGCGGAATTTCAGGGCTCCGGCAATTTCCCGGCAATTTCGGATGCCCGGAACCGTTATGAGCCTCTGGCTTTCCGGCAATTGTTGCAAACCGGCCGAAGAATGATGCCTGCTTTTAACCAGTTGAATGAAAATGAACAGGAGGCTATTGCTACCTATGTACTTAATATGAAGGAAAACAAAAGCCGTTCATTTAAAGAGGGGAGGGAAGATCCATACCGGCTTCCTTATTCTATTACCGGTTATAACAAGTTTTTAAGTTCTGAAGGCTATCCCGCGATCGCTCCGCCCTGGGGTACATTAAACGCGCTGGATTTAAATACGGGCGACTATCTCTGGCAAAGGCCGCTGGGTAATGACAGCCGCTTTAATCATCATACTGAAACCGGCACAGAGAACTATGGTGCATCGGTGGTTACAAAAGGCGGGCTCCTGTTCATTGGTGCCACGAGTGACGGTAAATTCAGGGCTTTTAATAAAAGAAGCGGAGAAATTTTATGGGAGTACCAACTGCCCGTACCCGCCTACGCCAGTCCGGCGGTGTATGAATGTATGGGTAAACAGTTTGTTGTGATCGCCTGTGGCGGCGGAAAACTGGGCAGCCCTTCCGGTGACTATTATATTGCATTCAGTTTACCCGAAGCAAAATAGAAACCAATTAGCAGAAATTCGACGGTACCAGTCAGATTTATTTGATCGGTCGGATTCAAAGCTCAGGATCCAGATCCGTTGCGTTTCATCCCGTGCTGAAAATGCAGCTTACTGTCTTTAATATCTTTAATGGTTGATGATCGGGAACGGGTGCTTTATTTTTAAAAGCGAAAATTTAAGGGTACTTATCCTGATAAATCTTCATGATAAGCAATAACGTTTTTTCAAGCAGCATAGTTTTGAGTTCAACGGTCTGACAGGATCCGGGAAAATTTGCGGAGGGCTAATATTCAATCAGATACAATCTTCTGTAATCCGCGCCGGCACTGAATTCCACAGCATAGTGCAGTATAGGATATCCTTCTTTTAAATTTATATTGAAGATGATATATTATGCGCCTGTTCCTCCTTTGGCGCTAATAAATTCAACCTTTACCTACTTAAATGATTGCTTATGTTCTTTCCAAAACAAGCAATACAAACCTTCGCTTTAAAGCCCGCTCTGTTTGTTTTTTGTTTATTGATTTTTAACCGAAGTTTTTCGCAACAGGTAGTTACAGGACGTGTGGTTGACAGTGCCAGTTCCGTTGCTATTCCAAATATTAATGTAATAGTTCAGGGTACGAATCGTGGTGCAATCACTGATGCAAATGGGAACTTCAGCATTCAGGCCAATCCGGGGGAGTCGATTGTGATCAGTGCAGTGAATTATGATCCCCGAATCATAACAGTGCAGGGCAGTTCGGCGGGAACCATTTTTTTGTCGGCTCGCAATGCGCAGTTGAGTGAAGTAGTGGTAATTGGCTATGGCCAGCGCCAGCGCAGAGATGTAACCGGATCCATAGCCAGTGTGGCCGCACGTGATATTGAGAAGAGCACCGCGCCTTCCGCCGAACTGGCGATGCAGGGAAGAATGGCCGGGGTATTTGTGAGCACGCCCAGTGGAAATCCCAATGAC
>JAEZAY010000515.1 GCA_023427575.1 Bacteroidota bacterium
ACAATACCTTTGCGGCAGGGGAAAAATGGGCTTCAATTCCCAGCCATCCATTCCGGCAGCAGCGATTCAAAGAATATCTGGCGAAATACGGGAAAGACTGGGTAGTATATAAAACCGATAGCAGCGGCAAAATTCAGGTAAGGCTAAAAACTCTGGCCGAATACCGGCCCCTGTTCGAAGAAAAAAACAAATTCCTGATCATTCAGGCGGAAGAGATCACCGATAAATTTGAATCAAAACCCATCCATATCAATGCGGTCAACCTGCAGGAACTGATTCTTCCACAAGGTGGCAACAGCGTAGCACAGGTAATGCAAAACAATCTTGACCGCGTATACGAACAGCGCCGGCGTAGCGGTGAACCCATCATAGCGCATATCAATCATCCAAATTTTGGATGGGCCGTGAAGCTGGAAGATATGATGCAACTGAAGGGCGAGCGATTCTTTGAGGTTTATAACGGTCACCCACATGTGCATAACTACGGCGATTCAATCACCATCGGGATGGAAGAATTATGGGACAGGCTGCTGATCCATTACATCGGCGAAGGCAAAGAACTGCTTTATGGCCTCGCCACCGATGATGCCCACGATTTCATTGATTATAAAATTGGCAGCAGCAACCCGGGAAGAGGATGGATTATGGTGAGAGCCGATACCCTGAGTGCAAAAGCCCTGATTCATGCAATGGAAAGGGGCGATTTCTATTCAACTACGGGCGTAGAGCTGGATCAGATGGATTTTATTCATAACAAAATAAAACTGGCCCTGAAACCGGAACGCGGCATTGATTATTCCATCCAGTTCTGGGGGGCCTATGCCAATAAAAGAAAGGGAATGGAGAAACCCGTTTTGTTGAAAGAAGTAAATGGCAGCAGAGCCGCTTTTAAGATCAGAAAAAAGCATTTGTATGTACGTGCAAAGATCGTTTCTTCCAAACTAAAAGATAATCCATTCGCGGAAGGGGATCTTGATACTGCCTGGACTCAGCCACATCGAAGAAATTAATCCCCTTCTTTTTCAAACAATAAAATTTTTATCCGGAACCGATTAGTTTCCGATCCTTTTCTGTTCCTCCTGGGCGCTGCCGGTTTTTCTTTGCTGTGAAACCGATTCGCCTTTACTGAACCGATAGGTAAAGCTGAGAGCAACCCGGCGGTTATCCCAGCGATTTTTTACGACCATGTCGATATTGTCGTGCTTAATACTAACATCCACCTTTTCTAATTTAAACGGATCATTAACGCTTAGTTTTAAACTGCCCTTGTTCTTAAGAATCTGCTTACTTGCACCAAATGAAACCGAGTAAATTGGATCGAGCAAAAACATGCTTGTCATAAGGTTTTTGCTTTGATAAAATCCGCTGATTTCGGCACCCCAGGTTTTTGCAAATTTAAACTGCTGCGTAAAATTGAACATATAAGAACTGACATCGGCCTTCAGCATTCTGTTATTTACCATGCCCTTGTAAACCTGGTTGGAAAGATTTCCAAACAGGCTGGTGGTCCACCAACTGGTGATGGGGGCATTGTAGCTGAGGGCGATTCCGAGATTGCTTCGGGTTGCCACGTTTTCTTTTGTCTGATAGGTTACTTTGGATTCATCATCCTGTTTCAGGATATCATTGATGATATCGGTGGTATAAGTATAATTAAGGGTAGTGCTCAGACGACCTTTAAAAATATGGGTCAGCTCGGTATTGTGAGTGAATTGGGGCGCGAGATAAGGATTTCCCTGATTGTAGGTGTACAGATCCAGAAAATATTGAAAAGGATTCAGATCGCGATAGTTGGGTCGCCCGATCCGACGGCCATATGAGACACTAAACTGGTTCTTATCGTTCATTGCATACGCGATATAGGCAGTAGGAAAAAGCTGCAGATATGATTTGGAGATCTTTTTCGAAATCAGAACCTGCTTGCCGGTCGACTCGGTATGTTCGCCTCTCAGTCCGCCCTGGAAACTCCATTTTTTCAGCTGCTGGCTAAAATTCAGGTAGGCAGCCGAAATACGTTCTTCATAAATAAAATGGTCTTTCCTTCGGTCGTCTACCCATTTACCAAGCTGGTCATCAAAAGTTTCATAAGGAGCATTGTTATCTGTTTCAACAAAACTTGACTTTAGGCCTGCTTCTATTTTTGCCTGTTTATTTAAGGGATGTACATAATCAACTTTTGCACTGTAAATGGAAATATTAGCAGGCAGATCAGCCCTCAGCAAATAGGTAACTGCGTTTTGGTTCGGATATACCGAACGGTTATCAGTATACTGGCTTCGCTTTGAATGATATTTGATATAGTCGATATCGGCCGTGATCTCACGCCCTTCCTTATTGATAGAACGTCTGAAGTTTGCATTGGCATTGATCCGGTTCCAGGGGTTTCGGGAATAATTTTCGGCCAGGATAGATGAATCGATGGTTGTTTTGCCTTCATCATAAAAATTTCCCAGGCTATAGTTCCGCCCTTTGAACAGACTATAATTTCCATTTACTACGAAGCCAATGGTTGTTTTTGGATTTACTGTGTAATCCAGTCCTACCCTGGCATTATAACCATGGCTGGCATGAAATTCTGTTCCCACCTGATCGAACCGGGAAACAGTTTGCTGCTGATGAAAGCGGCGATATAACAACTGTGTCTGGTCCATCTGCCAATAGGTATATCCTCCGTTTGTAAACAGATTAACCCTTCCTTTTTTGTAATTAAAATTGAAACTGTTTGGCGATTTCGGATAATTTCCCTGCGCATATGAGACCGTAACGCTGCCGTTAAAACCCATTTGCCGGTTCTTTTTGGTTTTTAGGTTGATAACGCCCGAGTTGCCCGCAGCGTCAAATTTCGCCGACGGCTGCGTCATGATTTCTATCTGATCGAGCTGGGAAGAAGGCAGGCTTCGTAAATAAGAGGCCAGTTCTTCCGCACTCAGGTAAGTCTGTTTACCGTCTATCAAAACCATTACGCCCTGCTTGCCTTTCAGGCTGATATTACCGTCACGGTCAACCGAAATACCGGGCGACTTCGCGAGCAGTTCAAGAGCATTGGTTCCGGTATTTGTTGGTGACGCATCTACATTCACCACCATTTTATCAAGCCGCGCTTCCACCATCGGGCGCCGGCCAGCAACTGTAACAGCGGTCAGCGACTCGGCGGACCTGGAAATCTCCAATTGGTTCAACTTATTGATTTGGGCGGGAACGGATAATGAATCAAAGCCAATGGAACTTACGGTTAACAGATAGGAACTATCGCCGGGTACGCTGAACTCAAATTCTCCCGCAACGTTTGTGAGAGCCAGCTTTACAAGCGATCTATCCGTTTGCTTTAGTAATGATACGGTGGCATTGGGTACAGGATTTCCTTCCGAACGAACGATCCCTTTAATCATTTTCTGATCCTGTGCCTGTACAGTGAAAACAAAAAGCAAAGCGAGAACTCCTACCATGTATCTTTTCATAGCGCCGCAAAATGCTTTCAATTTCCTGGATTGAAAACGAAATAATGGGAAGTGGTTAATTTTTGTTTTGAATGGCAGCCTACAAAAACTGATTAATAATTCTCGATCATATCCAGAGTTTGTTCTTCCACGTCGGAACGGCGGCTGGCAATCCGGATTTTTCTTCTGCCAAAAAGAAGGATGATATAGCCGATCAGCACCGAAGAAGCCATAACAGATGTTAAAGGCAGCGTGGTGCCATTGTTTAGAAACCCTACTGCAGCGGAAGCCATTGCTCCGATGCCCATTTGCAAAGCACCCATCAGAGCGGATGCGCTGCCTGCTTCACGCGTAAAGGGCGCCATTGATAAGGCAGAAGCATTGGGAAAGTTAAACCCCTGGCAACATAAAAACAGAAAGATACAGGCAATAATGCCTTTAAGCCCGAACCAGTCTGCCTGGGTACCCGTTACCAGTACAATGCCAACTATTAGCTGAATCAGCATAGTGACGCGGATGATCTGTTCACTGCTGTATTTTTTAAGCGCCAGATTGTTAAGCTGGCTGCTGCCGATAAGTCCGGCGGCAATCATGGCGAAAATCCAGCCATACTCCTGTTCCGATAAGCCGTAAAGTTCCATAAAAACAAAAGGCGAACCGGAGAGATAGGCATATAGTGCCGATGAGGAGATGCCCCCTGCCAGCGCGTAAGTATAAAACTGCGGATCCTTTAATACAAACAAAAAGCTTTTGGTAATCTGCTTTGGATGAAGCGAAAACCCGGGATCGGGCGCTTTACTTTCCTTCATAAAAAGGATAACCGCCATAAATACCAGTGAAGCCATTATGGCCAGCACCACAAACACGGCATGCCATCCGAAATGGTGAATAATATAACTGCCAGCAGTAGGCGCAATGATCGGAGAAACTCCAATTACCAATACAAGCAGCGAGAATACTTTTGCGTTTTCATTCACCGGAAATACATCCCGTACAATCGCGCGCGGGGCCACCATTCCAACGCAACCGCCCAGGGCCTGGAAGAACCGGAATATGATCAGCGTTTCGATGGAATCGGAAAAGGCGCATCCAATGGAAGCAAGAATATACAGTGATAGTCCGGCATACAGTGGCCGCATTCGGCCATAGCGGTCAAGCAGGGGACCACAGATCATCTGGCCTACGCAAATGCCGATGAAATAGGAAGACAAAGAATATGAAATGGCATCAACTGAGGTGTTCAGATCAGCTGCGATCACCGGAAAACCGGGCAGGTACATATCAATTGAAAAAGGGCCTACTGCCGACAAAAGCCCCAGCAAAAAAATCAGACCCGCCCTTTTCCTCCCTTCCATATACTCCTTTATTCGTTTAACTTCTTTCCTTCTCGTCCGGATTTTTCATAAGTAATATCACCGATTGCAAAGGTTCAATATGAACCCGGATTTTACCAATCCCTTCGGTTATTTCGAGATGATAACTACCCTGGTTGTTCAGCTCATCTTTTAATATGAAGGAGCCATCCTGTAATCCCAGACTGTTTAATATATCTGCCGGCAAATGAAGTTCACCATTGAAGGATTCACCAGCGCTGAAATTGTTTATAACAAATAAACGATCGGTTTTATTCCAGCGAAGAAATGAAAACACCTTTTCCGGATAGCCGGAATTGTTTTGCCGGTTCCAACTTTGAAGTTCGCGGTAATTGCCGCCCAACACAGGATTTGATATGGTAAAGTTCAGCAGCCTTTTATAATAATCACGAAGCGAAGTTTCGGATTCAGACGATTGCCCCCCGTCAAACTTGCCGCCATTCATCCAGCGCTGATGGGCCGGCACGCCGATATAGTCGAAGATGCTTGTTCGGGACGGACTTCCGAAACCGGCATTTTCGGCTCCTGCTTCACCCAGTTCCTGCCCGAAATAGATTAATGTGGGCGAAGTTCCAACAGTAGCCGATAAAACCATCGCAGGTAAGGCCTTTCGCGGATCACCGGCAAACTCAGGACTTGCAATCCGCTGCTCATCGTGATTCTCGAGAAAATGAAGCATATGATGTTCAATATCGGCAACACTTTCCAGTAAGCCCACCAAATGATCGGTATGACCATGGCCCTGGATTACAGCCTTTAAGCTGTCATACAGTCCCACCTTATCGTAGAGATAATCCAGTTTTCCAAGGCGGATATAATTACGGTATTCACTGGGGTTATAAACTTCAGCAATCAAAACAGCGTTTGGGAACTTCTGCTTTATATCCGAGTTCATATAACTCCAGAATTCGACCGGAACCATTTCCGCCATATCAAAGCGAAACCCGTCTACGCCCATTTCGAGCCAGAATAAGGCGATGTCCCGAAATTTTTTCCAGGATGGCGGAACCTGCTTATCCGACCAGAACCGATGATGTTCATCCACCGGCTTCAATTCATACCCCGCGGGCAAAGTATCAAATTCGCGGTTGCCGTCGGGTCGTACCCCATAGTTGATCTTGACGGTTTCGTACCAGTCGTTCAGGTCTGGCCTTGCCATCCGGCTTCCGTTGCCGGTCCATTTGGCTGGCCGCTCTATAAAAAAACCATCGCTTAGCGGATGCGCCTCACCTCCGAGTGGTTTGTATCCGTTACGGGATTCAGGCACCTGGAAATCCTGACCGGGGATATAATAAAAATCGTTATTGCGGCTATACTCCACCGTTGGATCATCGTCAGCGCCGAAATCGATGACTCCCGCGGGCTTCTGAACAGAATGATAGAAGCGTGCTATATGGTTTGGAACTATGTCAATGATAACCTTCAGTCCATTCGCATGGCTTCGTTCAATCAGCTCTTTGAACTCTGCCATTCTCCGGGCCGGATCCGTGGCAAGGTCTGGATTCACATTATAATAATCCTTAATTGCATAGGGCGAACCCGCTCTTCCTTTCACCACATCAGGATCATCGTTTTGAACTCCAATGGATGTATAGTCGCCGATCAGGGCA
>JAEZAY010000532.1 GCA_023427575.1 Bacteroidota bacterium
GGTAATCGTTTGCCAAACGGAAAGAACCCAGTTGGGTAACCGGGAAAAAGCGATGCAAATGTTGCGGACAAAATTGTATGAGGAACAGGTTCGCAAGCAGGAAGACGAAATCTCCAGACACCGGAAAAGCCTGGTAAGCACTGGCGACCGCAGTGCCAAAATCAGAACTTATAACTATCCGCAGGGTCGGGTAACCGATCACCGGATAGGGCTAACCGTTTACAATCTGGATGCGGTTATGAATGGAGAAGTACAGGAATTTATCGACGCCCTGCAGTTTGCCGAGAATGCGGAAAAACTGACAAAATCAAATTAATTGTAATTTAACAATGTTAAGTTTTATCCAAATTGAGGAAAGCGGTGGACTTAAATCGGGATTATTTATTTCCTTTGTGATGTCGATCAAGTATATAAGAAGTTCTTTTTGAATGTTTTAAACTATTTAACGCAAACTGTATCATGAATGGCATTCGATTTGCGTTATATGTATCAGTTCTATTAATTAATTTATTGCAATAGCAGTCAATTTTCTCATAAGCAGTTAGTTTTGGTTACAACCCCTGTTTCCACAGGGGTTTTTTCATGCCCCGCCTTTTCCGGTTTAACAGCACAATTATTATACTGAAGACAATAGCGCCTACCGAGTTCGCAACAATATCCATCCCGTCAAAATCCCTGAAAGGAATCAGATGTTTCTGTACATATTCCATAATGATACCCAGCACAATCACAAGGCTGCAAATCAGTATTACCCGTGCTTCCCATCTGGAAGGATCGATGCGGGTTAGAAAAAAGTATGACCATAACATGGCCATAGATCCATAGAGGATAAAATGAATGAGCTTATCGGCATTTTTAAAGCTGAACATTCCAATTCCCGGAAATTCCGATCCCGGTATGCACATCAGTGCGATGGTGATGAATGTCCAGGCAAGAGGAATAAGCAGGTAGCCGGATAATTTTTCTAATAACGATATCATTGGGCAATCTCCCCATTTAATAATTCTGGAACGATTGCGCTTTCAAGCGCTTTCTTTTTGTGGCTGAATATGATCAGGCTCCAGTCAGTTCCTGATAAGCCGATGCATCCATTAGTGATTCCACTTCCGCCGGGTCATTTACTTTCATTTTGATCATCCATCCTTCTCCGTATGGATCGGTATTAACCAGTTCGGGTGAACCGGCCAATGCAGGATTTACTTCGTTAATGGTTCCTGATACCGGAAGAAACAGATCAGATACGGTTTTCACCGCTTCCACCGAGCCAAATACCTCATTAGCCTCCAGCGATTTGCCTGCGGTTTCAATTTCAACATACACGATATCACCCAATTCGCCCTGGGCAAAATCGGTGATTCCGATCGTAGCGATATCGCCATCCAGACGAACCCATTCGTGGTCTTTTGTATAACGCAGATTTTCAGGTAGTTTCATTGTTAAGAATTTTAAGTTGCAAGATTACAAAAAAGAAATCTGATCAGTACGATTGGTGATAATTATGAATCAGTCGATATTTCCCCTTATTTCCCGGCGCTTCTTTTAATGAGCCTGGCCCGGATGATCCGCACATCTTCCTCTGGCTTATCATTCCCCGTTCTTCCACTTGTTTTTACAGC
Organism: Bacteroidota bacterium; assembly: GCA_023427575.1. Taxonomy (GTDB): domain Bacteria; phylum Bacteroidota; class Bacteroidia; order Chitinophagales; family Chitinophagaceae; genus Flavitalea. The sequence goes on from JAEZAY010000532.1 coordinate 1,617, forward strand.
GGCAATGGAGTCAACAACTTCAAGTCCTTTTACGATTTCTCCAAAAACGGTGTATTGCTGATCAAGATGCGGAGCTCCGCCCACTGTTTTGTACGCTTCACGATGCAATTCGGGAAATACATAACCCTGCATCCGGAAAGCCGAAACAGAATCCAGTCCTTTATCAGTAAACCGGGTTCCCTGCACAATATAGAACTGAGTTCCACTGCTTCTTTTTTCGGGGTTCACCGCATCGCCCATTCTGGCCGCAGCAATTACGCCTTTCCGATGAAATAACTCTTTTCTAAATTCGGCAGGGATCGTAAAATTGGCCAGGCTTGTATCGGCAGAAGCTTTGGTTTTCGGATCCCCGGCCTGGATCATAAATCCTCTGATGACACGGTGGAAAAGAATTCCATTATAATATCCCGATTTCACCAGCTTCAAAAAGTTATTGCGATGGATGGGAGTGGAATCGGAAAGCCGGATCTGCATCACTCCCTTGCTTGTCAGCATTTCCACATCAGTATTGAGGTCTTTTTTTCGGATTCCCTCAGCCACCCTTGGGCTACAGGCAAAACAAAAAACCATCAGTGCCGAAAAACTGAAAATTCGCAGCATTCGAATTGACTTAAGGATATACTCAAATTTATAAACTATCCACTTCCGGTGAATCTTTCAGTGCATGCGCTTCAAAATACAATAAAACATGATCCTTGATAAAGTTCTCCTGTTGAAAGGCATCCATTACCGGCAGGGATTTCAACTGCCTGAAATGCGGCCATCCTTCATCGTCGTATCCTTCTACCAGGTAGTAGCCGCTCTGCGCCAGTAGAGAACAAACCGCCACATGCATCAGATCCTGCTTTTGTTCTTTTGAAAATTTATGTTTGATGGTTCCCAGTTCCTGAATCCCGATCAAAAATAAAATCGTTTCCAGGTCGGGCTTTTTCCCAAACCGCTCCACCAGCTTTGCTTCCAGGTTCCACCATCTCGTTTGCAGATCATCATTGGCTAACATGGCGGCAAAGTTAGGTGATGAACCGCATTATCGGTTTTAGTTTTGTGGCTGGAAAACATAAAGCTAAGCGGTATCATTATCTTTGCCCCAAACCAAGTACATGTTACAGATAAGTTTTATACGTCAGAACCCGGAACTGGTAAAACAAAGACTGGAAAAAAGAAACTTTAAGGAGATTTCCCTGGTGGAAAAAGTACTGGAGCTGGATGATAAAAGAAAAAAACTGCAGATTGATTTTGATAATACGCAAGCCGGCGTAAACAGCAGATCCAAAGAGATCGGGCAACTGATGGCCAAAGGCGAAAAGGAAAATGCGGAAAACAAAAAAAAGGAAGTGGCCGAACTGAAAGCCCTGCTCCAGCCCATCAGTACAGATTTGGAATCGGCTGAAAAGCAATTGCAGGAATTAATCATTCTTCTTCCGAACCTTCCGGCCGATATCGTTCCTTTTGGAAAAACACCCGAAGACAATGAACTGGTGCGCGAAGGCGGCTCCATTCCAAACCTGCCGGAAACAGCGGTTCCGCATTGGGATCTGGCCAAACAATTCCAGCTTATTAATTTTGATCTGGGCACCAAACTTACCGGCAGCGGATTCCCGGTATACATTAATAAAGGAGCCAGGCTGCAAAGAGCCCTGATCCAGTATTTTCTCGATTTCAATATCGAAGCCGGTTATACGGAATACATGCCTCCGCTAATGGTGAATGCCAGCTCCGCCTATGGCACTGGGCAATTGCCTGATAAAGAAGGGCAAATGTATCATGCCACTGAAGATAATTTTTACCTGATCCCCACTTCGGAAGTACCTCTGACCAATATCTATCGCGACGAGATCCTGAAAGAATCTGAACTGCCGATCCGCATGACCGCCTATACTCCCTGTTTCCGTAGGGAAGCAGGAAGTTATGGCAAGGACGTGCGGGGTTTGAACCGTCTACATCAGTTTGACAAGGTGGAGCTGGTTCAAATTGTAAATCCCGAAACCAGTTACCAGGTGTTGGACGAAATGGTGAATCATGTGGAAAAACTGATCCAGTTGCTGGAACTGCCATACCGGATCCTGCGGCTTTGTGGCGGCGATATGGGATTCACTTCCGCGCTTACTTATGATTTTGAAGTATACAGCGCAGCCCAGAAAAAATGGCTGGAAGTGAGCTCTGTATCCAATTTTGAGTCATTTCAAACCAACCGCCTAAAGCTTAGATTCAAAGATGGCAACGGAAAAACCCAATTGGCTCATTCCCTGAACGGCAGTTCGCTGGCCCTGCCAAGAATTCTTGCCTGTTTGCTGGAAAATAACCAGGCCGGTGATTCTATCCGGATCCCTGCTGTATTGCACTCCTATTTTGGCGCCGCCAGCATCGATTCGGTTAAAGGATAATTGAAGGCTTTTAATTTTGCGAAATCAGAGGCAATTTTTGTGCATCTGATCAGGGCATAGATTTTCTGTTCCGAAAAACGGAAGCGGGATTTTGCAGCCCATTCCCTGTCCGATTCTGAAAATTCTTTGGTATCTTACCAGTCTAATGATAGCCCGCAAATCACTTTTTTTTGGCTTCGGTTTTACCGCTGCCATTGCCCTGCTTGCTGCCTGCTTCAGCCGGGAATCCGGAACAGATGCGAATGCCATTCCCGATCAGGTCGACTTTAATTTCCATATCAAACCAATACTATCCGATCGATGTTTTAAATGTCATGGGCCAGATGAAAATACCCGGGAGGCCGACCTGCGCCTCGATATTGAATCTATAGCGTATGCGGCATTAAAGAACAAACCGGGAAAACACGCCATCATTCCCGGGAAGCCGGGCGAAAGTGAATTGATCGCACGTATCTACGCTGAAGATCCACAGATGATCATGCCTCCGGTAGAATCTAACCTGGTTCTGACCGAAACGGAAAAAGCGCTTCTTAAAAAATGGGTGGCTCAGGGCGCTAAGTATAAAAAGCACTGGGCATATATCGCGCCCGTTAAACCTGAATTGCCTGAAGTAAAAGACGAGAAATGGGTCAGGAACGAAATCGACCGGTTTATTCTGGCAAAGCTGGAATCGGCACGCATAAAGCCATCAGCAGAAGCCGATAAGGAAAGGCTTATCCGCCGCGTTTCATTCGATCTTACCGGACTGCCACCTGATACTAAAACAATCGACCAGTTCGTGAACGATCCTTCCCCTGATGCATACCCGAAAATGGTTGACCGGCTTCTGGCCTCGCCTGCATTTGGTGAACGCTGGGCCAACTACTGGCTCGATCTGGCCCGCTATGGCGATACACATGGCTATCAGGATGATCTTCCACGTACAATGTGGCCCTGGCGCGATTGGGTTATTAAGGCTTTTAATGAAAACATGCCTTACGACCGCTTCGTTACCTGGCAACTTGCAGGCGATCTTTTGCCCGATGCCAATAAAGAACAGCTTCTGGCATCGGCCTTTAACCGGAATCACAAGATCAGCCAGGAAGGCGGGATCATTGATGAAGAATACCGGGTGGAATATGTTGCTGATAGAACCAATACATTTGGGAAAGCCTTTATAAGTCTATCAGTGGAGTGTAGCCGCTGTCACGATCATAAATATGATCCGGTTTCACAAAAGGAATATTTCAGTCTTTATGCATTCTTCAACAACCTGAAAGAAACGGGTTTTGTTCAAAACCTGGAAACTCCCCTCCCCTGGATGACAATCAGCCAGACTGATCTGCAACAGGATCTGAAATTTCTGAATGCTTCTGATTTTATCAGGTCTGAAAAGGATACGATTCGCCAGATGATCATGAAGGAAGAACCCGGAATTCGTAAAACTCATGTGCTGGAACGAGGCGTATACGATGCTCCGGGCGAACTGGTGGAACCAGGTGTTCCCGAAACAATCCTGAGCTTTAACACGAGCTACGAAAAAAACCGCCTGGGATTGTCGAAATGGCTTTTTGATCCCAAAAATCCATTAACCTCCAGGTCCATCGTTAACCGGTTCTGGCAGGAAATGTTCGGCAAAGGCATCGTGGAAAGCGCGGAGGATTTTGGCAATCAGGGTTCTATTCCTACACATCCTGAACTGCTCGACTGGATGGCCGTAAAATTTGTGGAATCGAAATGGGATATGAAAAGCCTGCTTCGGATGATTGTTTTGTCGAATACCTATCGCCAGTCATCGGCGCTAAGTCCTGAATTAAAAGAAAAAGACCCGGCGAACGATCTATATGCGCGGGGTCCCAGATACCGGATGAATTCTGAAATGATCCGCGATAACGTTCTTTTTTCAAGCGGATTATTATACAACGAAATTGGTGGTCCCAGTGTGAAACCCTATCAGCCCGAAGGCCTTTGGGATGAAGTATCGGTGGGCGACAAAAGCGGATACCGGGGCGAAACCTCTTATATCGTGGATACCGGCACAAAAATCTACCGCCGCAGCCTGTATACGTACTGGCGACGCACAATGCCTCCGCCTTCAATGATAACATTTGACAATCCATCGCGTGAACTTTGCGAAGTGCGGAGAACCCGAACCAGTACGCCATTGCAGAGCCTGGTTCTGTTAAATGATCCGCAGATCCTGGAAGCATCGAGGGTTCTGGCATATCGGGTTCTTGAACAAAACATTTCCGACGAAGAGCGGATTGCCCATGCCTTCCGGCGAATAACGGGCAGAAGGCCGGCGCCTGAAGAAGTGGAGATGCTGAAATCATTCCATGATGGCGAACTTGAAAAAATGAATGCCAAAAAAGAATCGGCGAAGAAGATTTTAAGCGTAGGTCAATATCCACCGAATCAGAAGCTGAATGAGTCTGCAGCTGCAGCAATGATGCTCACCATTCATACGATTTATAACCTGGATGAATCTATCACAAAAACCTAAACCGGAATGGAGAAAGAATTACTGGAGCACAGACTGAATATGAACCGGCGGCATTTTTTGTCGCGTTTAAGTCTTGGAATCGGATCGGTGGCACTGGGATCCCTGCTGATTCCCGATCTGTTTACTTCTGCAGGCGAAGAAGATGCCTTACCCGCCGGCATTGCGCATTTTGCGCCTAAAGCAAAAAGAGTTATCTATCTTTTCCAGAGCGGAGCTCCTTCGCAACTTGATCTTTTTGACTACAAGCCGCTGCTAAATAAAATGCAGGGACAGGATTTGCCTGAATCGATCCGGAAAGGCCAGCGTTTAACAGGGATGACCGCCGGACAATCAAGCTTTCCGCTGGCAGGTTCCATCTTCAAATTCAATCAGTATGGTGAGTCACGGGCATGGATAAGCGAACTAATGCCCTATACGTCAAAGATTGTGGATGATGTTTGCTTTGTGCGTTCAATGAATACTGAAGCCATCAACCACGATCCTGCGGTGACATTTTTCCAGACCGGGAGCCAGCAGCCCGGGCGGCCAAGCTTTGGGTCCTGGCTTAGTTATGGATTGGGAAGTGATAATAAGAATCTTCCCGACTACTGTGTTTTTCTGTCCCGGGGCCAGGGGAATATCCAACCCCTTGCATCGCGTCTTTGGGGCAGTGGATTTTTAGATTCTATACACCAGGGGGTTCAGTTCCGTTCGGCGAATGATCCTGTTTTATATCTGCAGGACCCCGAAGGCATGGATCGCGATACCAGACGTAAAATGCTTGATAAGATTGCGGCCCTGAACGAGATTCAGCTTCAGGAATTTCAGGACCCGGAAATTGCTACCCGCATTTCACAATATGAAATGGCTTACCGGATGCAGACTTCCGTTCCCGAAGTGCTGGATATAAACGATGAACCCGAACATATCTTTAAAATGTATGGTCCGGATTCAATGAAACCCGGGACCTTTGCTTCCAATTGTATCCAGGCACGCCGCCTGGCTGAAAGAGGAGTACGTTTTGTGCAGCTTTATCATATGGGTTGGGATCAGCATTCTGATCTTCCCCGCGATATTAAAAATCTGGCGAAGGATACCGACCAGCCATCGGCTGCGCTGATCATGGATCTAAAACAAAGAGGATTGCTGGATGATACTCTGGTTATCTGGGGCGGAGAATTTGGACGAACCAATTATTGCCAGGGGCGCCTCAGCGTAGACGATTATGGAAGAGATCACCATCCCCGGGCATTTACCATCTGGATGGCAGGTGCAGGCATTAAACCGGGTATTGTATATGGAGAAACCGATGAGTTCGGATATAATGTAGTGAAAGATCCCGTTCACGTGCATGATTTTCAGGCAACCGTATTAAATCAACTCGGTATCAACCACGAGAAGCTCACTTTTAAACACCAGGGAAGGCGGTATCGGCTGACCGATGTCAGCGGGCATGTAGTGAAGGATATTCTTATTTAAATTCCAGCATGAAACGTAGAACATTTTTGCAGCAGACGGCTGCAGTTTCCGCCTCATTGGTGGCCAGCAATTTAGTATTCGGCAATAAAACCGATGAAATTCTTGGCCATGGAACGAAACGGTACAGGCTCGATACCGGCTGGGGTTCGCTTGATCCTAAGCGTTACCCGGTAAAGGATTGTCATGAAATGGTGCAGGATAGCCGGGGAAGAATTTTGCTCCTGACCAACGAAACAAAAAACAATGTTCTTGTTTATGATAAAAAAGGCAAACTGATAAATGCCTGGGGCACTGAATATCCGGGTGCGCACGGACTTACCATTTTTGATGAGAATGGAACCGATGTATTATTTATCTGCGATAATAACCGGCACCAGGTTATTAAAACCAGCATTGATGGAAAGGTTTTAATGACCATCAATTATCCAAAAGAAAGCGGCCAATATGAAAAAGCGGAGGAGTTTATTCCTACCGAAACCGCCATTGCCGCCAATGGCGAAATTTATGTGGCCGATGGTTATGGCAAGGATTATATCACGCGCTATAGCCCCAATGGTAAATATCTCGGCCAGTTCGGAGGCCGCGGTGAGGGCGATCAATTTTTAAAAAACGCCCACGGAATTTGCGTGGATACCAGAGACAAAAACAGCCCGGTTCTAATTGTAACCTCCCGTGAACAGAATGCCTTTAAACGGTATACATTGAATGGCGATTATATCGACACCATTCCTTTGCCGGGAGCCTGGGTTTGCCGCCCCGTGATTAAAGGCGACTACCTCTATGCTGCTGTATTGCAGTCTTCTTCCGCTTTGTGGAAAGAATCGGGTTTCATAACAATTCTGGATAAGAACAACCAGGTGATTTCAAATCCGGGCGGCACGGCACCCGCATATCGTGAAGGATGGCTGAATGAAATGAAACAGAACAGTTCATTTTTTAAATATCCGCACGATGTATGTATAGATGATGAAGACAATTTATACGTGGCACAGTGGAACTCAGGGCAGGTATATCCATTCAAACTGAAGTTGGTTATTTAACTATTGCCAAACCCATCATTATTCATTTAAACCATTCATGAGATTGTGCTGCTTGCGGGCCTGCACTGCAATAAATCAAACTTCCGAATGCTTCGATCTACCAGGCTTTTACTGAATGCCGCTTTTGGTCTGAATTTTCTGCTGCTTTTCTTTTTGCTGGTTGAAGGAAAACTTTCCGGCGTAAATAACTGGCTGCAGGTATTCGGCCGGATGCATCCGATGATCCTGCACTTCCCCATTGCCCTGCTTGTTCTTGTTCTTGTTATTGAATTTATCAAAAAGAATGGCCATAGTGAAGACCTGATTGAACTGTTACTTGCGGTAACAGCTTTTAGCGCCGCGGTGGCCGCAATCATGGGCTTGCTATTATTCCATACCGGCGGTTATGAAAGCAGCAGCGTATCAGACTGGCATAAATGGACCGGCGTTGCCGTTTCCATTCTGTCATACATTCTAACCTGGTTAAGACCGAAGCAGAATCCCGCTTATAAATTTTTACTTCCACTCGGTGTTATTTTGATAATCATTGCAGGGCATAACGGAGCAAGTATGACGCATGGAGAAAACTTCGTGCTGGCGCCTTTGCAATCGAAAGACAGAAAAGATATTGATCTGGAAAAAGCAATTGTTTATACAGATATTATTCATCCTATCATGGAGGATAAATGTATTTCTTGTCACAATCCAAACAAATCAAAAGGCGATCTGCAGTTAATAACTCCCGCTACCATTTTGAAGGGCGGCGAAAACGGCCCGCCGGTAGTTCCCGGATCACCTGACAGCAGTATTTTATATCAATACCTTCTTCTGCCAATGAAGGACGATAAACACATGCCTCCGGAGGGAAAACCACAGCTCGATAAAGAGGAGATTGCCTTATTGCACTGGTGGATTCAAAGCGGCGCCAAATTCGATGAACTGTATACGCAGGCCGATTTACCCGATACAATCAAAACCATTATAGAAAAAAGATTTTTGCCGGCTTCACCATTGGATAAACTGGCAATTGGGTTTCCCGATCCCAGCGAACTGGGAAAACTGAATACCATTTACAGGGGCGTAAGGCAGCTTTCGGCCGACAAACCCTATGTTCATGTTTTTCTGGCAAACCGGAAAGATTTGACTGAAAAGGATCTGAAAGAACTTAAACCGATCCGTGATCAGATTATATCTATTGATGTATCCAATTCCAACCTAAACGATAAACTGGGCGCAGAAATATTGTCGTTTCCCCATCTGCAAAAGCTTCATTTTGAAAATACCGTAATTTCAGACACATTGGTAAGCAAACTTTCAGCACTGAAATTCCTGGAGTATCTGAATCTTTCCAAAACCCGGGTTTCTGTTGAAGGTGTGCGGACGGCGCTTTCAATCCCCGGATTAAAAAAGTTGTTTGTTTATGAAACGAATATTCCAATGCCGGATCTGAATACGATTTCAAAACAGGTTGCAAATCTTGAATTCGGTTACTCACCCGACCTGAGCGCTGATAGCAGTTTCAAAGGCCGGCTGGCAATACCAACGGTTAAAGTCGACAGCAACTTATTTACCAGATTTGCAACGGTAACCATGAGCTACCGGCTGAAAGGAGTAGATCTGCGATATACACTGGATGGTTCCGAACCCGACAGCAATTCCGAAAAATATACAGAACCCATTCAGATCCGGAATTCCGGCCAGCTCAAGGTAATTGCATCCAGAACGGGATGGGAAAGCAGCCCGGTTCAGCAATTTGATTTCATTCATGCTCCGAACAAATTCGTTTCGGCCAGGCTTGCCGTCAAACCTGATAAACGTTATGAAGGAAAGCTAGATACAACCATTGTCGATCTTGTAAAAGGTTCAGACAGTCATGCCGATGGAAATTATATCGGATATGAAGGCAATGGCATGGAAGCTACTCTGGACCTTGGCGAACTGAAAAATCTTTCTGAATTATCGGTGGGCTATGTCCGAAACCATGGCGCTTATGTTCTTTCGCCTTCTGAACTGGTGGTATGGGCCGGCACAGACGGTAATAACTACAAAAAATTGGGATCAGCCCGATATAGTGAAACCAAATTTATCCCCGGTTCAAAACAGGGAAGCCTTAAAGTGGAATTTCCGGAAAAGCAATACCGTTATTTCAAAGTAAAGGTTTCCAATCCGGGCAAAACGCCCTCATGGCATCCAAATGCCGGAGCAAAATGCTGGATCTTTATTGATGAGGTTATGGTAAAATGATTTTAAATCTCCAGCCCGTATATCATAAGGGCCGGGTTTTTAACGAATCAGCGTGACAGTTCCTTTTTTCGTGTGAGCATTCCCGTTAAAATCTATCCCGCCTCTCATCCATACATAGGTACCGCTGGCTTGCTGCTTACCTTTGATGGTTCCATCCCAGGCACCGTTAATGTCGGCCGATGAAAAGATCAGCTGACCATAACGGTTATAGATCCGGAAATAGTCGATTTTCGAGATTCCCGCAGATACAAAACGGAGCAGATCGTTTTTTCCATCATTATTGGGCGTGAAGGCATTGGGAATATAAAAATCAGGGCCTTTATACACCTGGATATTTATGGTATCCTTCGTTTCGCAGCCTCTGGCGGAACTGGCTGTAAGCACATAACTTTGATTAGAACTTATCCGGGCTACCGGATCGGCGATATTCGGATCAGACAATCCGGTAGCCGGCGACCAACTGTAAAATTCACCACCCGATGCCTGAAGCTGCAGCGGCTGTGTATCGGCAATGGTTGTATCATTACCTGCAAATGCGTTCGTTCCGAAGGCCGTCACGATTTCAGGACCTGCTGTTGTTGTGCAACCATTCTGCGCGGCGGCTAAAAGGCTGATATTATAATTTCCGGCGGCGGGAAAAAGATATTGTGCCTGGTTTCCTGTACCGGCCTGAATGCCATCTACAAACCAGTGGTATTCCAGCACAGGAACAGAGCCCGGCAGACTGTTTGCGGTAAAAACAGAAGGAATGTTTAAACACTCTTCCTGCACCGAAAATTCTATCCTCGGCTTTTCCAGGATATTCACTGTTTTGGATACCGGATCAGAAATACATCCTTCCAACGTTTCGACCCGCAAATCTACCGGTACAGTCCCAGCGCCGGGAACACTGATCTCACCCGGATCAGATCCCTGAACGGAATTTCCATCCAGGCTCCAGTTCCAATTATTGATCGTTCCAAATTCCACATACGATGTATCTAAAATTCTGATTGTATCGCCCTCACATAAAACATCTTTTTCAGGTTTAAAGTCTGCCACCGGTTTTGATCCAATTACAATCTGTTTGGTAAAGGTTTCTGAAAGGCAACCGTTATTGCCCAGAATCTGCAGTTTTGCTTCATATATGCCAGGGGCGGAATAGACATGTGGAGGCGGAGCGGCTACAGTATCGGTGTTGCCATCGCCAAAATCCCAAAAATATTTTACGATTGTTCCGAAAGAAGCGGAGCTGTCGATAAACTGAACCGGTTCGGGATAGCAGGTCGTTTGATCTTCGGGAAAGGTAAATCCCGGATTTAATGAAGTGCAAACCCGTTGATGGTTTGTGCTTCCGCCGGTAGCCCCGGTGAAGCCCCAGTATACAAAAGGATCGCCGCCAAAAACGGAATTTACGAGGTCGATGGTGGTCTCCACTCTGTCAACCTCATCGATAAGGGCCTTGAGCAATTTTGTTTGATGGTTCCAGATGATCCGGAAGGTATGCCATTGGCAATCTTCGATATTAGCGCTATTCGCCAATGCCTGGACGGGTCCTGCCAGGTTATTAACGGAATTGTGATGAATATCACCATCACGGTGAATGGCCACATGGTCATAAGCCGGATCTGCCCGCTCGGAATTCAGCCAGGTATCGATGGTAATTCCGATGGAGGGCGAAATGTTTTCATAACCCATCCCCGATCCTGTTGAGCCAACGCTGGTGCTGATCGGCTGCAGTACAAACACGATTCCATCGGCGCCGCTGGCATCATTACAACCAAGAAATACATTAAAAACAAATTCAAAAGACTGGCGTAAATCAATCTTATTGATGTTCCAGACCGAACCGCTTTGATTAATTTGATTGGGAGTCAGCGTATAGCAGTTGCAATTTTCCTGTTGCGCCGATCCATTTATATGATAGGGTGTCTGGCTTTGGCTGAAAGCAGGATCCGGACAGAATAAACCGCTAAAAATCAGGAGCAGCAGGTAATAAAAATGCTTCATCGGGGTCAAAAGATAAACAAAAATAGCTGGCCTTTCGCTCTGAATTCAATCAAAGGAATGGACAGCTATATTTTAAAAAAATTCTGAGACTACCAGCCTTGTTTCGCTGTTCCTGCTTTTATGGCGGCAAGTGCGTTTGCTTCGCCTAAAAGTGTGGTGAGTTTATTTCCTTTTCCATCATGACCCTGGGCCATATATGCACCTTTGGCAGTTTTGGTTATTACCGCTTCCATGATGGGAACATTTTTTTCTTTCGTTTTTACATTATATGCTGTAAGTTGAACGTCTGACATGTTTTAATTTTTGAAGGTTAGTAAATTTACAAGCTGTCACAAGAGTGTACAAGCTACAAGAAAATATTGAATTTTACCAAAAGCCCGGTTCTTCGCGGATCTTTCATATCGAAAATTCTCAGTCGTAACTTCAAACTTCGAGCCTAATTATTTGATATTCAGCAGGAGCAAAAAAATGTTAATGATCAGATATCAAGCTTTGCATATTTGGCGTGCGATTCAATGAATTCGCGGCGTGGAGCAACTTCATCGCCCATCAGCATACTGAATACCATATCAGCTTCCGCGGCACTTTCGATCGTAACCTGCTTCAGGGTTCGGGTTTCCGGATTCATGGTTGTTTCCCATAATTGTTCCGAATTCATTTCTCCCAACCCTTTATAACGCTGAATGTTCACACTGTCTTCCTTGCCGTTGGCCAGTTTTTCGACTATTGCTTTCCGTTGTTCCTCATTGTATGCGTATGCATGCTCTTTCCCTTTTTTGATAAGGTAAAGTGGCGGCTGTGCGATATACACATAACCCTGTTCTACCAGTGCCGCCATATAGCGATAAATGAAAGTCAGGATCAATGTTGCAATATGGCTTCCGTCCACATCTGCATCCGTCATGATGATCAGTTTATGATACCGGAGTTTCTGAATATTCAATGCCTTAGGATCTTCCGGAGTACCAACCGTTACTCCCAGCGCGGTGTACATATTCCTGATCTCCTCATTTTCGTAGATCTTATGCTCCATGGCTTTCTCCACGTTCAGGATCTTACCTCTTAACGGAAGAATGGCCTGGTAGCTGCGATCGCGACCCTGTTTGGCGGTACCGCCCGCCGAATCTCCTTCCACCAGGTATAACTCACAGCGTTCAGGATCTCTTTCCGAACAATCTGCCAGTTTACCCGGCAGACCACCGCCGCTCAAAACACTTTTCCGTTGTACCAGTTCGCGGGCTTTTTTTGCCGCCGCACGGGCCTGGGCCGCCAGGATCACTTTATTGATGATATTTTTGGCCTCTTTCGGATTTTCTTCCAGAAATGCTTCAAGAGCCCGGGAAACGGTTTGATCCACCACTCCCATTACCTCGCTGTTTCCCAGCTTTGTTTTTGTTTGCCCTTCAAACTGCGGCTCCGGAACTTTAACCGAAATGATGGTACTTAGGCCTTCACGAAAATCATCGCCCTCAATTTCCACTTTGGCTTTTTCAAACAGGCCCTGCTTATCGCCATAGCTTTTAAAAACCCGGGTTATCGCTCTTCTGAATCCCGATACATGGGTACCACCTTCAATGGTATTGATGTTATTAACGTACGAATAGATATGTTCCGAATAGCCGTCGTTATAACACAGTGCTACCTCAACCGCTACATTGGTATTTTCATCTCTGCCTTCAACAAAAATGACTTTAGGAAGGATGGGATTTCTGCCGGCATTTTTATCCAGCAGCTCAACAAATTCTACTATCCCTCCTTCACTTAAAAATTCTTTTCTGTAAAAACTACCTTCCTCGGTTTTATCCCTGCGGTCGGTGATATTGATAGCTATTCCGCGGTTGAGGAATGCCAGTTCTCTCAAACGGGCCTCCAGAATTTCCTTTTTGTATTCACTGGCCGTAAAAATGGTAAGATCCGGCCAGAAATGAACGTAAGTACCGGTCTTTTCACTTTCACCGATTTCACGAACAGGGTACTGGGGCACCCCAATCCGGTATTCCTGCTCAAAAATTTTGCCTTCACGATGAACATTCACCACCATCTTAGAGCTAAGGGCGTTTACACAACTAACCCCCACGCCATGCAATCCACCGGAAACCTTATAGGTGTTTTTGTCAAATTTTCCGCCCGCATGCAGTACCGTCATTACCACTTCCAACGCGCTTCTTTTCTCTTTGGGATGCATTCCGGTAGGAATACCCCGGCCATCGTCCTGAACTGAAATGGAATTGTCTTCGTGAATAACGACCTCTATCGTACTGCAATACCCCGCCAGAGCTTCGTCAATGGAGTTATCAACCACTTCATATACAAGATGATGCAAGCCTTTTTCACTGATATCACCAATGTACATCGCGGGTCGTTTCCGAACGGCCTCCAATCCTTCTAATACCTGTATACTATCCGCGCCATAACCATTATTTACCGGGGAAAGAACTTCACTTGTTTCTGGGGTCATAATTTAACTTAAAAAAGCAGTCTGATAAGAAAATAAAATACGCTGCAAAGTTACAAAAAATAAGCCGGAAGTCCGCATTTTACAGGCCTTGGCACCATGTTTTTTGCACATAAAATCAACGCTTTAGATTGATGCTTGCAGATTTTAAATAAAGCCCGGAATCGGGCCGGATCTGAACTGTTTTTAACTTGCGTTGGGTACGAATCTATGCGGTTATGCACAGCATTTTGCTTTCTTTCAACACCGAAACGGAGGCGTATTCTGAAATATTATCTTTATTGCATAGTTTTTGCCATCAGAGCGGGAATTACCGCAAAAATTCGAGCCATGAATGCATATTCCCAGATTACTTTCGACTTTACTGAAAACCCGGAACCCGATACCACCAGTCCATCCATCGGGATCCGCCTGAAATCGCTGAAAAGTAATGCCGGGAACTCCACACTAAAAGTGCCGGAAAATGTAGAACTGATTTCTGAAGAGGAAACCGCGCCACCAGATACCGAGTTGAATGATTTGATGGCTGAACCAATGGATGAGGAAGAAAATGAATCAATGACCGATGAGCCAATCGTGATTAAATCGACCCGGGGCCGGAAATCTTTAAAAACCCTGGCTGCTGATGCCGATCTGATCAGTATTCCGCCAGACGAAATTTTATTTCAGAAAAGATACTATAGCATTGGCGAGGTATCTACCATGTTCAGGGTAAACGCTTCACTGCTTCGGTTCTGGGAATCGGAATTCGAAATAATTCAACCCAAAAAAAACAAAAAAGGCGATCGCCATTTCCGGCCGGTGGACATAAAAAATCTTCAGCTCATCTACGACCTGTTACGCCGCCGCAAGCTGACCATTGAAGGTGCCCGTGAATTTCAAAAAAAGAATAAAAAATCGCAGGAACGTTTTGAAGCCATTCAGTCACTCCAGAAAATCAAATCCTATCTCCTCGAATTAAAAGCGGCACTATAATCGCAATTATTATCCGGGTAAATGTATTCATTGGGCCTCGGAAGAATTCCTTAAGAAATATTGAACCGAGCGGCAGTGATAATGTGATAATGTGCCAATGTGCGAATGTGCCAATGTGGAAATGTGATAATTTGATAATGTGATAATGTGCGAATGTGCCAATGTGCGAATCATTAGTGTCCGGGTAGAATGTATTCCCGGGGGCCTCGGAAGAAATCCGTTAAGAAAATTGAAACGGACGGCATAAAATAAAAACAGTTGTTACCGAAGCCCGGAGATGATCTTTAGCTCGTAAG
>JAEZAY010000536.1 GCA_023427575.1 Bacteroidota bacterium
GTTCCCGTGATGCTCATGTCCATTTTCCCGCCGGGTAGATCGGGCTGAATAATCGATTCAATTTCGGCGGGCAGATTGCTGATCTGACTATGAAGACCGCGTTCACCAAACTCATCTGAATCCGGAACTCCAACATGGTCGAGGCCGCAGGTTGTCATCAATCCGCCACCAAAGGTTTTTAACCATTCGGCGCCTCTGTTTGAAAAAGGCTGTGGAAATGTTATTCCGGCATGACTCAGCCAGGCCAGGCTATGCTGGTTGAAAAAGGCATCCATAATATCCATGGCACGGTCAATCACAATTTTATAGCGAAGTCCGGTTCCGGTATTTATCCAGGCTATCCGGGTTCCGCGCCCCGGGCCATTGTCAAGCACCGAAGTTTCTATACCGCCCAACTGGGTTGCGTTGGTGATCTTGTCTTTCCAGGAATTATTCAAAATACATTTTCTTTTTATTGGTTTATTAATTGCCTTTTTTCCGCGGATTTAGCAGGCCGGCAGTTAAACATTATGATATGATTTATTGGCGCCTGCTTAAAATTTAACTAAACAGAATTCTGTTTAACGGTTCATTAAAACCTGATCTTTATTATTTTTTGGTTCCGAGAAAATGCTGTCTTCTTTGTTCCCGCCGGCTTTCAGGAAAGCCAGCAAATCTTTTAGTTCTTCGGCATTGAGGCGATTGATCAGTCCGGGAAGCATAGGAGATACATTCGATGTTTTGGTTTTTGTTACATCTTTCTTCAACAGTTCGCGGGTTTGCTGCGGTGCAAAAGGATTTTGGGAAATTATATATTTCTCATTGTCCTGATTAACGAGCCTTCCTAGAACAGAGCCTCCGGATCTGAGGTCGAAAATTGTTGAGCCATACTGATCCGATATGGCCTTATCCGGTTCAATGATCGCCTCAAGCATGTCCTTATAGGAAAATCGGTTACCCAACTGCGTTAAGTCAGGACCTGATATCCCGCCTTCACCCCGCACAGTATGGCAACTGATACAAAGTGTACTTGCAAACATGGCTTTACCGCGCTCGAAATTCCGATTTACAATGCCGCTGT
This sequence comes from Bacteroidota bacterium, assembly GCA_023427575.1. Lineage (GTDB taxonomy): Bacteria > Bacteroidota > Bacteroidia > Chitinophagales > Chitinophagaceae > Flavitalea. The sequence goes on from JAEZAY010000536.1 coordinate 1,061, forward strand.
CGGCAATTGCTACGGCTTCATCCACCTTCCAGTTTCTCCCTGGTCCCTGAGGCCGCATGGCCGCATCAACCAGCGTATTGCCGGAACGACCTACCAGCGAATCACCGGAAAGCGTATTGTAGAATGCCATTTGATCACCGGCGATATTATCCAGCGCCATTTTCCGGGCATTATTAATAAAGCCCTGAAAACTGTGCCCGCCTTTATAAGTAAAAGCTTTGGCATACCATTGAAAGTATTCATCCTTCAGTTCCTTGCTCCAGCCAGTTTTGACACCGCTTAAAACATTCGCGTAATGTGTTTGTTGAAGGGGAGGGATTTTAGCCAGCATTTCAGCGATATCCAGGCCGTATTGCGGATTACGAAGTATTAGATCGGAAGATTCCATTAGCAGTTTATCTCCGCCGGTATCATCTTTGGCCGTTTTTAACAAGGCTATCGTTTTCTCAACAAGTTCCGGAGCATCGATAAAGGCAAGAACCTTGCTCAATTCACGGTTCAGCTCATTCGTTCCGGCGGGATATTGCTGGTTCAGGTAATTGGCGAGCGCTGCTTTAGTAGCCTTGTCCGGCTTGCCCATCCGCGCCAATACCAATTCAATTGCCCGTACAAAATTGATTTGTTGCGGTTCAGAAAGCTGTTTGTAGTTAACAGTCATCAGGGTATTCAGCAATCTGGGTTTTAATGAAGCATTTCCATGCCTTGCCAGTGCTATGGCCGTTTCCGTTATTATAATCGGGTCCTTTTCATTCAGTGCTTTTTCCTGCCATTCACCAACCGGCTGATGTTCCAGCGCCACTCTTGCTGCATAGCGGATCAAGCGGTCGGAATGATTTAAGTAAGGCCATACAAAATCTACAGCGCCGGCCTTTGGCTGACCATGGTAGGATTCGAGATTCCGTCGGATCTTATTTTCTTCGGGAAGTTTCGTAGATGAGAGTTTTGCTTCAATATCATCATCACCTTTATAATAAACACGGTAAAGATCTGATTCCAGCCGGCGGCCTCCGGTTAGAAAATACATGGCGCCATCCGGGCCGATGGTGCCATCGGTTAAGGGTAGGGGTGAGCCCGAAAGAAATTCTTCACCGCTTGCTTTGTAGGTAGATCCGTTTGGTTCAAGTTGAATGGCATAAATGATTCCAAAACTCCAGTCGAAAGCAAATAAGGATTTCCGGTATTTTTCGGGGAACCGGGCATTGGCTCCATAGATCATACTGGTAGGCGAACCCTGACCTATGTTAACAACCGCCGGCAAATTGTCGGGATATTCGGGATTCCATTTTCCATTGCCCGGCCTCCAGCCAAATTCGGAGCCACTGGTAACATGGCAGATCCTGGTGGGACGATACCATGGCAAACCATAATCCCACTCCATATCGGAATCGTAGGTGAACATATCGCCGGCATCATTAAAGGTAAGGTCGAAGGGATTTCGGAATCCGGAACTGAAAAGCTCCCAGTTTTTTCCGGCAGAATCAACTTTGGCGATCCAGCCTCCGTGCGTATGTACTACATTGTCGTGCCCTCTCGGATCTTTAATCAGCGGCATAATATTATCATGCGCCCAATCAGGATTTCTTCTATAGGCATCCATTTCGGGAATCTTCGTAAAGTTTCCCGCGATCACATACATCGATTGTTTGTCGGGCGATAAAACCACGCTGTGCGGACCATGCTCGCCTTCACCTTCCAGGGATTTCAACAGGGTCACTTTATCAAACTGATCATCGCCATCGCTGTCTTGCAGCCGGTAAAAACCGCTGCCTTTTTCAAATCGGGAGTCGGCATTATGGTTTATCATTACATACAGGCTGTTGAAAGCCCATAAAAGCCCATGCGCATAACCGATATGAACCTTGTTGTCAGCGGTGTCCCTGATATCAATTTTTAGCTTTTCGATTTTTACTTTAGCGGGAATGGAATCAGTACCGATGGGTGGAATTTCCATTCGGTATATGGATCCGTACTGATCGGAGGCAAGCAGTCGGCCCCTGTCGTCAAAGGCCATCGATACCCATGAGCCCTGTTCGTTTTCGGAAGGACCGTACAGATGTTCAGCATAAAATCCCTCGGGAAGCTTTAATTTTTCAACTTTGGGGTCGACTGGCAAATCAGCGTTTTTATCTGATGCATCGGAACAGGAGACCAGAATTAAAACAGTGGCAAATATCCATAAGAATTGATACGACCTTTTAAAGTTCATAATGGCAGCGTTTGGTTTCTATGCAGTTTGAAATGAGTGAATTCCTGGATATTGGTCATCAATTTAATAATTTTTGGCTCAAGCTACCCGATTAATCACCTTGCATGGTTGAACGAATTGACTTACTCCGGCTGCAGCCCTTATTAAATTAATGCCGCTCATATTACTGATTTATTACCTGGTGCGTGTCCCGTACTATCCTGCCCATTGTTAATACATTAGGTCCAATCATAGTCCTGGAAAGATTGTGATCAAAGTTTTAATTAAATTTAAATTCTGATCGATGGATCCTGACTGATGTTAAGTTTTCGGCAATAGGCATTCTCCTGCTTCCAGAAGTGGTTTTAGTGGGGATCTTGTTATAAAATCGATTGCTGGATAGCCAGAATATAAAATCTCAACAGGGGAACTGAATATGACAACGAACCGGCAACTTAGAATAGAGCTCCTGAAAAACCAGCAGGAATTTGTTCGGAAAACCAGGCAGATTTTGCTGGCACTGTCAAAAATAGATCCACAAGCTTGCCTGTTCTCAATAGATAAAGCAGTCGCAAACCGAACAATGGTAAAAAAACTCTGGGAATTAATTCCGGAAGAGCAAGACAGTTATCAGATAAACGGCATGGAACCGGATCAAATGATCGCTTTTATTGCGGAGGTAGATTTGAATCAAAAGGTAACTCTACATCTGGGCTGGGATCTGTTTAGTTTTGAATGTACATTCAAAGCGGCCTGGTTTGCATGGGATCATTTCAACACAATAGACACCGACACCTACAACGCCTGCATATTTCCTCCGAACCCTGAATGGTTTATTATCCGGGCTGGTAATAATTTGTATCCAATGGTTTTTAAGGAGGGAAGATTTGTTTTGGCGGGCAAATAAGATTTTTCTAGAAAGATATAAGTATACATACCCGATAAATAACTATATGATAAAAAGCAATTTGATCCGGATGGATAATGTCGGCATTGTCGTTGAATCGCTCGATACGGCGATTGGTTTTTTTGAAGCGCTTGACTTAAAAC
>JAEZAY010000539.1 GCA_023427575.1 Bacteroidota bacterium
ATCCTGCATAAGCCCGCGACCCACCAATCGAGCCGCTTTTCATTCGCATTCCGTTGATATCGGGGAATGCATGATAGAAGCTTTTAAACCAGCTTTTTGTTTTTGCGAATTTCAGAACCTGCACCAGCGCATGGGCCGTCAGGCGGTTTTGAGGCGAGAGTCCGCTTCCATCCATCAGGTTCATGGCTTCTTCAGGAATTCCGTTCGCTTCCCATAAGTTCTGCACAAGCTCCAGTCCTTTTTCCAATGAGCCGAGGCCGGTTTTCTGTAAAGCAATGGTTCGGACGAATGCTTCACCATAAAGGTTGATGCTTCTTTTCATAAACCAGTAATTGATGCTGTCGACCGTTGGCGATTCGTGTACAACAATCGGATTAAGTGGTGGAGTTTCACCTCCGGAATAAAGAAGATTTGTTTCGGCGAAAAGATTTTTGCCATTTACGTTCAGGCCCTGTAGAAAATGATGAAAAAAGCCGGGTGGATCTGAATGAGCGCCGCTGATCGAAAATTTCGTTTCACCCGCTGGCAATGTTCCCCGCACATGCAGGGTTTGCCCCTGGTTTGGATCCAGGAAAATATACGCGTTATCGCCAGAACCCTTTGCCGCTGTTTTTAATGCATCGGTATTCAAACTGAATTTTACATATTCCGGCTTCACAGAATTCAACCTTACGCTGTCTCCGATCCGGGTGCCGGTACCGAATAAAAGGTCAAACTGGTTTTCTCTCCAGTTCAGGGCCGAATGAAAAGCGCCATAATAGTTGCCGATATCCTGCCAGATCCAGCCCACGGGAAATGTTTCTTCGGTGAAGCCCGGATTGACCAGAAACAGCGATTTCCCATTGATAGCCCGGATGCCCTTCCGCAATAAACCATCCCTGATTTTTTTAGCGATGGATTCCTCCGAAGTTTCCTTCCATCTCCAGCTTCCGAAACTGGGATCGCCGGACATTTTTAAATACAGATTCCCATTCAGCATTCCATTCTCTACCGAACCATCATGATACAATCCGGTATTGTAGCGATAATCTTTGCCCAGCAACTCATAAGCAGCTGCACTGATCAGGATTTTTTGTGTGCTGGCGGGGGCTAATCCCGTTTGGGCATTTTTTTCTGCCACCGGCTTTCCGGTTTTTGCGTCGATGATATAAATGCCGGCGATGGCATGTTTCATTTGAGGATCTGCAATAAATTTCTGTATGGCAGGATCAAGTTTCGCTTTAATACTTTGAGCGGTCAGTGCCAGGCTAAACAAGATAAATAAGGAACCCAAACAAAATTTTTTCATACTATCTCATTATTTACTTTGCGCTATAATTTACATCCTTTTAAATTATCAAAGTCTGTATATGGCCGAAGATGGAATTTCAGCATCGGTAATCACTATTGGCGATGAACTGATGATCGGACAGGTAATTGATACCAACAGTGCATGGATTGCCCAGCAACTAAATGATTATGGAATCCGGCTGAAACGGAGAGTTGCAGTGGGCGACGACCGTGAGGATATTTTGTATGCACTGGAAGAAGAACAAAAACATTCACAGATAATTCTCATTACCGGTGGGCTGGGTCCTACTGAGGATGATATCACCAAAACGGTGCTGAATGAATATTTCGGCGGGCGTATGGTAATGAATGAAGAAGTGCTCGGCAATATCCGGCACATTTTCGAACATATTTTAAAACGCCCGCTGATCGACAGGAATATAAATCAGGCCCTGGTGCCGGATAATTGCACTGTGCTTTTTAATCATCATGGAACCGCACCGGGAATGTGGTTTGAAAAAAAAGACCGGATTATTGTTTCACTTCCCGGCGTTCCGAATGAACTCAAGGGCCTGATGACCGATACCGTTCTTCCAAAACTGGCAGAGCGTTTCAATACCGGATTTATCCTGCATAAAACCCTAATAACTTTCGGGTATGGCGAATCGTTTATTGCCGAACACATCCAGGATTTCACCAATGCACTTCCCACTCATATTAAGCTGGCCTTTTTACCAAATTATGGTTTATTACGGTTAAGGCTAACCGGTTATGGGAAAGAAAAAGATCTTATTGAAACGGAGCTTCAATCGCGGTTTGGGGAATTGCGTGAAAGAGTTAAAAAATGGCTGGTGGTAGATGAAGATATTACCATGCCGGCACTCCTGGGCCGGATTCTGAAAGAAAAAAAACTCAGCTTAAGCACAGCGGAAAGCTGCACCGGGGGTTATATCGCTCATTTATTTACCCGGAATGCAGGGGCTTCGGATTTCTTTAAGGGATCGGTGGTTTCTTACTCTAATAAGCTTAAAGAAAACATGCTGGGGGTGCGGAATGAAACATTAAAAAACTACGGTGCAGTGAGTGAAGAAACCGTACGTGAAATGGCGGCGGGAGCCATTCGGGTGATGGATACAGATTATGTTATTGCTACTTCAGGTATTATGGGCCCCGGAGGTGGAAGACCCGATAAACCAGTTGGCACAGTTTGGATAGCCGTTGGCAGCCGTTCTGAAATCCGGACCAGATTATTACAACTACGCTGGAACCGGATCACCAATATTGATCACACGGCCAATTATGCCCTCAATCAGTTGCGTGAACTGATCGGGGAGAAACAAAGCTAACATCTGTTCGCAGGGCAAAAGCATTTCCTTACTTTTGTACCTCTAAAACTTATACAAGTATATGGCCTTAGTTGAACTTGTAATGCCAAAGCTCGGGGAAAGTATTATGGAAGCTACCATTTTGAAATGGCATAAGCAACCCGGAGATACTGTTAAGATGGATGAAACCGTTCTGGATATAGCAACCGATAAAGTGGACAGTGAAGTGCCTTCAACTGCTGAAGGTACCCTGACAGAAATCTTGTACCAGGTAAATGATGTAGTACCCATTGGAGCCATAATTGCGCGGATTCAGACGGAGGCTTCTGAAGCAGCGCCTGTTACTGCAGCACAGGTGGGCGGTCAGAATTTTAATATAGACGTGAGTCAGGAAAATCCCGATGCAAACAAAACGGCCAATGTTTCTGCTGAAACAAAACCAGCACCTGCCAGCGAAAACCAGGCGCCCAAAACCCAGCCAGATAATATCAACCGGTTTTATTCTCCGCTTGTATTGAATATAGCTGCCAGCGAAGGCGTAAGCATGCAGGAAATTGAGTCGATCCCCGGAACTGGAAATGAAGGCAGGGTTACCAAAAAAGATATTCTGCAATATGTTGCCGATCGCAAATCGGCCAAAGGCGGAAAAACAGCCAGCGCCAGAGAAGAGAATGTTGTTAAACCGGATTCAGAAATGCGAATCATCCGGCAGGAAGAAACCAATGATCCTGAAAATGCATTGCCGCAGCGTTATGGCGGAAATGTGGAGATCATTGAAATGGACCGAATGCGCAAGCTGATCGCGAAGCATATGGTTGACAGCAAACATACCAGCGCGCATGTCACCAGTTTTTCGGAAGCCGATGTTACCAATATGGTATTATGGCGGGAAAAGATCAGGAAAGAATTTGAAAAAAGGGAAAATGAAAAGATAACCTTTACGCCGCTTTTCATTGAAGCAATTGTTCGCTGCATTAAAAAATACCCCTGGCTTAACAGCAGCATTGATGGAGATAAGCTGATCGTTAAAAAAGATATTAATATCGGCATGGCGACAGCTCTTCCCAATGGAAACCTGATCGTACCGGTTATCCGGAATGCGGATCAGTTAAACCTGGTGGGACTTACAAAGCAGGTTAACAACCTGGCCAATGCGGCAAGAACCAATAAGCTTCGTCCCGATGATACGGCAGGCGGAACTTTCACTTTAACCAATGTTGGATCTTTTGGAAGCCTGATGGGTACGCCCATTATAAATCAGCCGCAGGTGGCAATTCTCGCCGTAGGCGCTATCAAGAAAAAACCCGTTGTGATAGAAACTGCACAGGGCGATTCTATCGCGATCCGGCATATGATGTATTTGTCGATGTCGTATGATCACCGGATCATTGATGGAGCCCTGGGTGCCACATTCCTGAATGCGGTAGCCAAAGAACTTGAAAACTTCAATGCTTCCAGGGAATTCTAAAGCCGGTAGTGTCCGGGTAATTTCTTCGCTGGGCCTCGGAAAAAATCCGTTAAGAAAATTGAAAACGGACGGCGGTAATAATGTGAAAATGTGATAATGTGCAAATGTGCAAATTCAAAACGCACGGCGTGGAGACTCCAGACTCCAGACTCGAAAATATATTCTTTAGCTGTGACTTGTTTTTATTTAGCCGGAAGTTTCAATTTTTAGGATTTATTCCGGAGCCCGATTTTTTTGCTCCACTTTTTTTCTAAAAAAAAGTGGAAGGGGTCTTTACAATGACTGCCCCTAACTTACTGTTGATCCAGGTTTCAGGTAAATTGAAAATTATTAACCGGACACCAATGATTCTAAAGCTTTCTTACTTGTTAAAATATCCGTTTTTGGAATTTCCGGTTTTTAAAAGGGAATCTTATGTAGGTTATTACATATAGCTGATCATAAACCGACTCATCTAGATCACCGGGAACGCTGTTCTCACCGGTCAAACCATTCACAATATCATCCACCGTATTGCTATGCCCAACGATCAGGGTGTTCAACCGCTGCGACTTAAGGGTTGCAATAAAAAGACTGTCGGGAGCCGGACCATATTCTACTATTTCCAGTCCTTTTAAGGCCCTTAATGGCTCCGCTGTTTTTCGGGTTCGGATAAATCGGGTAGAATAGATCTTTTCAATCTTTTCATCCTTCAGCAATTCCTTTAATTGCTGCGCCCGGGTTTCACCGATGGCTGATAAGGGCGGATCTGAATTCATGGTTCCAGAACCGGCTGCTTTTTCAGCATGGCGAACAACATAATAGGTATGACTGCAAGACATAAGCGAAAGACTGCAAATCAGGATCAGGAATTTTTTTTTCATATAATATTTTAACGTTTAGAGCGGAAAAGGGCCTTGAAAAATAGCCGTCCTTTTTTGTATATTCAGGATATGAATTCAGAATAAATAAAGATACCATGAAAACGTTATCCGAAACCTGGTTTGCCGATGGCTATATTGATTTCGAATTGAAAAAATATACCCTGCTGGCCTATCTGCAGGAGGTGAATAAATACTTTAATGAAAACAAACTCTATCCCCAGCTTTCCGATGTCATCTTTCATTTTAATAACATCATCGCATTTAGGGAAAATAAAAAATACCTGCAGGAACAGTTTCCAAAAAAACTGACCGGCATTCAGCTTCAAAAACTTCAGGTGCTGTACGAACAAATGATTGAAGACGATGACCTGATGAAAGAACTGGAAGAGATCATCAACTACTCGGAAGGCGAAATAAAAAATACCATCTCAAAGGGCACCGAACTATACGAGTTTGTTGAAGACACCCTGAGCATTCAGCCGGTGGGAATTGTTCCCCTCGAAATGAATGAAGGTTATTTTTTTCTGAGCGGCGGCAATCGGCGGGAAACAAAAGTGTATCAGTACAGGCTTAGCATATTCCGCAAGCACGACGAAAAATACCGGTCGATGAAAACCGAGTTTATTGATAACTGGACCCGGAGCATTGCAAATACGTACGAAAATATAAAAGCGGAACTGCTGAGAAGAAAAAATGATCTGCCCAATCCGGCCGTTTATTCAATTGAAACAGGTCTTAGTTATCCTGTGGATGAGACTTTGCTGCCGGTGGCCAAACGAATTTTAGTCCGCTATCTTACCCATGCTGCCTAGCTTTTTCAAGCCGGTGCGAGCGATAAATAAAAAAGGTTTGAAGCAGAACGGAAAGAACAATAAGCGCCAGTCCGAAATAAAAACCGTCCGACAGGCTTTTGTTTTCCTGGTAGATAATGAAGGCCAGCAAAATTCCATACAGAGGTTCGAGGTTAAAGGAAAGATTTACCGTAAAAGCGGAGATCTTTTTTAGTACGATCATCGTAAGATTAAAGGCATAAACCGTACAGACCACACTCAGTACCAGCAGCCAGCCAAAATCGGAAGCGGTAGGAACCAGATGGGTGGCAGGAAAAAGGTGGAGATAGCCCGGAAGCAGGATGCACAAAACAAGAAATCCGCCGGTCAGTTCCAGCAGGGTCACTGTTTCAGGTTTGTGCTTTTCAACCAGTTTACGGTTAAATACCGGAAAAAAAGCCCCCAACAGGGCAGAAATCAAACCCAGAATAATCCCTGTTTTAAAAGAAGGGTCGAAATGAAATATGATCCCGATTCCCGCGATGGTAAGCAGGCTCAGCAGCAGTTCGAAACGATTTACTCTGGTTTTAAAAACCAGGGGTTCTGCAATGGCTGTAAAAAAGCCGATGGACGAAAAACAGACAAGAGCCACAGAAACGTTTGAATATTTAATGCTGCCATAAAAAGTCACCCAGTGAAAAGCAGCCAGGGCCCCTACCCCGAAGATTTTCATCAGCTCATTTCGCGAGATCTGGAGCGGCTGGCGTTTCCAGTAATACATGATCCACAAAACGATGCTGGTTAATAAAAGCCTGTACCATACCAGCAATCCTTCATTCAGGGTAATTAAACGGCCTAATACTCCGGTAAAACCGGCCAGGAATACAGCAATATGTAGCTGGAGAAATGCTTTGCGCATGCAGGTTGCAAAAATGAATAAAAAGGCTGGTATTATTTGCTTTTTTCAAGCAGTTCCTTTTCAGGAATTTCGGAGAAAACGCTTGTGCTGCTTTTCAGCCGGCTGTGATAATCTTTAAACAGACTGTACCAGCGGAGCTTCAGCACGCCGAGGATTCCCTCTTTAACGATGCCTTTATGCATTTTTGAAACGCCGAATTTCCGGTCTTCAAAAATGATGGGAACTTCTTTAATACGGAATCCAAGTTTCCAGGCGGCAAATTTCATCTCTATCTGGAATGCATAACCGAGAAAGCGGATTTCATCCAGGTTAATGGATTCAAGTACTTCTTTTTTATAACACATAAAACCGGCGGTGGTGTCCTTCACCGGCATCCAGGTGATCAGTCTTGTGTAGAGAGAGCCGCCCTTTGAGAGCAGGATCCTGTCTTTTGGCCAATTAATCGTTCCGCCTCCTTTCACATAGCGCGACCCGATGGCAACATCGGCCCCTCCGGTTTTACAGGCATCATACAGCCGGTTCAGGTCAGCGGGGTTATGCGAAAAATCGGCATCCATTTCAAAAATGAAGCGGTATCCTTTGCCAACAGCCCATTTAAACCCGAAGATATATGCGGTTCCCAGGCCCAGTTTGCCCTTCCTTTCTTCCAGGAAAAGTGAATCGGGATATTGACCCTGCAGTTCCCGAACCAGATCGGCCGTACCATCAGGAGAGCCATCATCGATAACGAGGATATGAAAATGTTTGTTCAGCTCCTGAACAGCATGAATGATCCTGCTGATGTTCTCGCGCTCATTATACGTTGGTATGATTACAAGTTTTTCCAAAGGCTGTCCTAATCAACGAATTTACAATAATAAGATGGCTGAAATTTCCACAATTTCTACACCAGTTTCTTTTAGCCCTTCTTTAACATCACCCGGTTAAAAACTTCTGTCAGCTTTTGTTTTGTATGAAGGGGAAAATCGCCTTTCATCATCCAGTCGTAATACTGCGGTTCGGTTTTTAAAACTTCAGCCACCGGCCGGCCTTTATGTTTGCCGAAATTAAACAGCTCCACTCCATTTTCCATGATCATCCGGCGGGCAAAATCAACAATTGGTTCTTCGCCGATGCATTTTAAGATCGACTCCACGGTATTGCCAAGCTGTGGATAGCGGGTTACCTGCGACTGCAATACATCCCAGGTAGCCAGCGCATCGGCCTCGGCGCTGTGCGCATCTTCCAGTATTTTATCGCAGTAAAATTTATAGGCGGCACTGAGCGTTCGTTGCTCCATCAGGTGAAAGATCCGCTGCACATCCAGCAGGCGGCGGTTTTTAAAACTAAAATCAAGCCCCGCCCGCAGAAATTCTTCGGCCAGCATAGGCACATCGAAACGGTTTGAATTGTAACCGGCCAGATCGCAGTTTTCCAGGAATTGCTTTATTTCATTGGCCACCTGCCGAAAGCCGGGCGCATTGCCAACCATTTCGTTTGTAATTCCATGAACTTCGGTTGAAGCAGGCGGAATGGGCATTTCCGGAT
>JAEZAY010000025.1 GCA_023427575.1 Bacteroidota bacterium
CTGGGACGATCGTAAGGGTTATCTAAAGAAAAGGGCCTTTGAGATTGTTGCTGATCAAACCGGAAAACTTTTTGATCACCGCATTTTTACTATTGTTTGGGCAAGACGTTTTGCCGGCTACAAACGCGCTGATCTGATCACCCGCGACAAGGCCCGGTTCGAAAAACTTCTTTCCAATAAAAAATATCCGGTACAGATTATTTGGGCGGGCAAACCCTACCCAATGGATTACCCGGCGATCAATGATTTCAATAACCTGGTCCATATTAGCAAACAGTACCGCAATGTGGCGGTTTTAACCGGGTATGAACTTACGCTTTCAAAACGTCTGAAACAGGCTTCCGATCTTTGGTTGAACAATCCGAGGGTGCCCAGGGAGGCATCCGGAACCAGTGGCATGACAGCGGCCATGAACGGATCGGTAAATTTCTCAACGGATGATGGATGGATCCCGGAGTTTGTTAATCACGGAAACAATGGGTTCGTAATTCCGAAAGCAGATTATATGAAGATGAATGTTCATGAACAGGATCAATATGATCTGGACACGATGTATGAGATCCTGGAGAAGGAAGTGCTGCCTTTGTATTATGAAGACCAGGATACCTGGAGGCAAATTGCGAAAAATGGCATGCGCGATGTGCGATTCCAGTTCGATTCGGGAAGAATGGCTTCGCAGTATTACGATCTTCTGTATAAATAAGTAAGCTGGAGAATATAGCCCAGCAAGTTTCTATAAACAAAAACAGCTTAACCATTTCGTTAAGCTGTTTTTGTTTATACCAAACGGTTCAGTAAAAAATCCTTATTTCATAACTTCAATAAGTTCCACCTCAAATATCAGTGTTGATCCTGCCTTAATAGATGGGCCGGCATCCACATCGCCATAAGCAAGACTGGAAGGTATAAACAATTTCCATTTACTGCCTTCGGGCATTAGCTGCAGGGCTTCGGTCCAGCCGGGGATCACTCCGTTTACGCCGAGTACCAGCGGCTCGCCGCGCTGAATGGAACTGTCGAAAATGGTGCCATCCAGCAAAGAACCCTGGTAATGCACTTTCACCTTATCCTGGGGGCCTGGCTTGGCGCCGGTTCCCTGTTGAATAACCTGATATTGCAAACCACTTGGCAATTCCACCACACCTTCGCGGGCTTTATTTTCAGCCAGGAATTTTTCACCCGCCCTGATATTTCCCGACGCTTTTTCTCTGCGAACCACCTGCATATAATTGACAATACATTCATTTAACTGGGCTTCATTCAGCATGGGGCTGCCTTTTGTAGCATCGTTAATAGCCTTGATCACCAGATTGCTGTTTACATCCTGCACGCCCTGTTCTTTATAAAAATTGGCAATGCTGAGTCCAATGGCATAGCTGAATGAATCGAGCGCATTCTTCATTGCAGGGGCCGGCGCCGTTGTTGCTTTTACGGGTGCTGTAGTTTTTTTAACCGCGGGTTTTGGCTGAGAAAAACCAGCCAGTGCCATCACACAAAATAGTCCCGATAAACCAATGTTCTTCATTTATTCGATTTTTTTGAGCCTCAAAATTAGGGGAATGCGGCTTTAAACCAGCCGAATCCGGAGCGAATTAACAAGCCGATTTTTCAGGGCATAAATTTCATCTTAGTTTTAGGTTATGAGTCATCCATTTATCACTGAAGTTGAATTACGCTGGTCGGATCTGGATCCGAATTTTCATGTTCGGCATTCCGTTTATTACGATTTCTGCGCCTATGCGCGGATCCGGTTCCTGAACAGTTTGCAGATAACACCGGAATTTATGGCCGCAAATAATATCGGGCCTATTTTGTTCCGGGAAGAATCGATATTCCGAAGAGAACTGGCAATGGGCGACCAGGTGCAAATTCATTTGGACCTGATCAAAGCCCGGAAAGATTTTTCGCGATGGAGCATTCAGCATCATATTTATAAGGCGGAAAGCATATTGGCGGCGGTGGTCACTGTAGATGGGGCCTGGATTGATACATCGCGGCGGAAACTGACGGTTCCACCCGAAAAGGTAGTGGAAGTTTTTAACCATATGCCAAGGCATGAACGGTTCGAATGGATAAATTAATGGGGCATTAACAAATTTTCCGGCCCTTTCTGCGTTATTTCACCAAAATTCATCACTATGAAAAAGCTTCTGCTGGTAGCTTCCATTCTTTTCGGGTTTCAGTTTTCATACGCGCAGGAAGGCGGACTTTTAAAAAAAGCCGGTGGGCTTTTGAATAAGGCAAAGGGGGGATCCGGATTATCCAATGATGAAATTGTTGCGGGGCTGAAAGATGCTCTGAGCGTTGGTGCTGAAAAAAGCGCATTAAAGTTATCGGCGCCCGATGGTTTTTTTGGCAATGCAGCTATCAGGGTTTTGATGCCGGAAGAAGCTAAAAAAGTGGAATCTACGCTGCGCAGCGCCGGAATGGGAAACCTGGTAGACAAAGCCATTTTATCTATGAACAGAGCTGCGGAAGAGGCTTCAAAATCGGCGGCGCCCATATTTGTAAATGCGGTGAAGCAGATGAGTTTCCAGGACGCGCTCGGCATTTTAAAAGGAAACGATTCGGCAGCTACTTCCTACCTGAAATCTAAAACATTGCCCGAATTAACCAATGCATTCCGCCCGGTGATCGAAACGGCATTGGAGAAAACGGATGCTACCAAATACTGGAAAGATGTTTTTGAAACCTATAATAAGCTTCCCACCACTTTCAAAAAAATCAATACCGACCTGACGGCTTTTGTAACCGAAAGAGCTCTCTCCGGCTTATTTATGCAGGTAGCTCAGGAAGAACAAAAGATCCGCAAGGATCCCGCCGCCCGTGTTACAGATGCATTGAAGAAAGTTTTCGGGTAGAAGCGATGTTTGTTTCATACCCGATTGGAACCTGAAAGGCTTTTGAGGGTCGCTTAATATTACTGATCGGGAAGATCTAAATAAAAACGAAGTATCGGGCAATGGAGCTCAATACTTCGTTTTATATTTACCGCCTTTCTGTATGGTGTCACGCACACTTGAACTGTACAAACAGGCTTATCAGGGGCTATCGCCTTCCACCTGGCTGCTGTCGCTGATCATGCTGATCAACCGCAGCGGTACGATGGTCATCCCTTTTATGACCATTTATCTTACCAGTCCGGAAATGGGCTACAGCATTGGTGATGCTGGAATTGTACTGGGAATGTTTGGAGCCGGCGCCGTATTGGGCGGTTATTCGGGTGGATGGCTCACGGATCGCGTTGGCTTTTTCAGTGTTCAACTGTTTGCATTGCTGGGTGGCGGAATGCTTTTTATGGTTCTGGGAAATCTTAAATCCTTTCCGCTGATCTGCAGCTTTACGTTTTTGCTTAGCCTTGTGAATGAAGCATTCCGGCCGGCCAATTCCACTGCCATTGCTTATTACAGTTCGGAAAAGAACAGAACCCGTTCCTATTCATTAAACCGGCTTGCCATAAACCTGGGCTGGGCGGTAGGCGGGGCCCTGGGTGGCTTGATCGCCTCTTACAGCTACCAACTGCTTTTTATTTTTGACGGCATTACTAATATATCGGCTGCTGTTCTGCTATGGTTCCTGCTTCGAAAACCGGGCAAGGCCGCGAAAAAAGAATTCACCAAAGAACAAAGATCACATGTGGATTCGGCGTATAAGGATACCAGTTATATCTGGTTTGTAATTCTGACTGCAATGTTTGCAGCCTGCTTTTTCCAGCTCTTCTCCACCCTGACCGCTTATTTTCGGAATGAACTTGATTTTTCAACGCAGTATATCGGGATGCTGATGGCCGTAAATGGCCTTGTTATCACCTTCATTGAAATGGTTCTGGTATTTAAGCTGGAAGGAAGGCGCCGCAGTACTTTTTATATAACGGCGGGCGTATTCCTTTGCGGGATTTCCTACCTTTTTCTGGCATTGGCGCCCATGGATAAAATCCTGGCCATCGTATTGATCCTGGGGATCACCTTTAGCGAAATCCTTTCGATGCCCTTTATGAATTCATACTGGATCAGTCGCAGCTCTCCGGGCAACCGCGGACAGTACGCGGGTTTATATACCATGGCATGGTCGCTGGCTCATACCACCGGACCATTGTTCGGATCGCTCATTGCGGAACATTTTGGATTTACAACTTTGTGGACGGTTGTATCGATAATTGCTATCATTACAGCATTGGGTTTTCTTTTGCTTCACTACCGCGGAAAAACAAAGGCCGGTAGCTGAAAAGCGTACCGGCCCTGAAATTTATCTTTCAAAGAAATTATCTGGAAGGTATTTCCAGTTTCAGATCCCGTTTCAACATCTCATTTCTGTTAACCATTTCCCAGGCAGTATAAAAAACCAGTCTGGCTCTTTTTTCGAGCAGGTCGTAGTTGATTTTATCGGGTGTATCGGTTGGACGATGGTAATCGGCATGCGTACCATTGAAGTAGAAAATAATGGGAACGCCCTTTTTTGCAAAGTTGTAATGGTCGCTGCGGAAATAAATCCTTTCGGTATCATTCGGGTCGTTGAATTTATAATCCAGCTCCAGCTTAGTATATTTTTTATTCATTGCTTCGCTGATCGGACGCAGATCCGTACTCAGTTTATCATCGCCAACCACATATACGTAATTGGTGGAATCGCCCTTGGTTCTTTTTGGATCGATCCGGCCAATCATATCGATATTCAGATTGGCAGTTGTTTTTTCCAGCGGGTAAACCGGATTGTCGCCATAATAAGCTGAACCCCATAAGCCTTTTTCCTCACCGGAAACGGCCATGAATAAGATGCTGCGTCTGGGACCCTTGCCTTCTTTTTTGGCTTTCATAAACGCTTCGGCCAGTTCAATTACAGCAACGGTTCCGGAACCGTCATCATCAGCGCCATAAAAAATCACGGAATCTCCCTGTTTGCCCATATGATCGTAATGAGCCGTGATCACCAGGTACTCATCTTTCTTATCGCTGCCTTCAATAAAACCTAATACATTGCTGCTTTCCATTTTTTTAGTTTCCTTCCGAAGCTCCAGCAACAGGTTCGACTGGTAGGCTTTGCTTTCCGGATTTCCGGCTTTCAAAGCTTCTTTTGCAGTAGCATAATCGGAACCCATGATCTCCTTTGCCACATTTTCAGAAACTATATACGTTGGCGGATAATTCACTTTCCGGAATGGATTCATGGTTTGAAAACCCAATGGGCTAAGTGGTCTTCTTGGAAAATTTGACTGAACCATTAATACCGCTGCCGCTCCATTTTTAAGAGCATTTTCCATGATAAGGAAGCTGGGATTGCGGCGGTTATTGCCGGTAGCCGGCGCCGTTGAAGGCAGTACCAGTACCACTTTTCCACGAACATCCTGGTTTTTGAAATCATCACGGGCTGAGTCCACTGTTCCGGTTCCTACAAAAACCACTTCACCAGCCAGCAGGGTAGAGGAGCTGACAGATCCGAAGCTAAGCGTGAAATCTTCATTCAACTTAAAACTCTTTCCGTTTACTTCCATTCTGGCACTTACCAGTGAATCCTGATACACCGGAAACATTTGTGAAAAGCTGCCATTGTTACCGGCAGAAACTCCAATTAAACGGAATTGTTCTTCAATATAGGCGGCAGCCCTGCGCTGACCTTCCGTGGCGGTTTCTCTTCCTTCCATTTCAGCACCGGCAACTATATAAAGATGTTTCTTCAGGTCGGCGGCACTGATCGTGTTCGCATATGGTTTGGGATTTGCAATCTTCTGCGCCCATGTTCCCATGGTAGTTATTAGAAGAACTGCCATTAAAATGCTTTTTCTCATCTTCTTTTCTGTAGATTTTAAAATATCAATAATAAAAATAGCCGTGAATGTATAAAGATTATTCTTAAACGTTACATCAGTTCGCTGAGCTCGAGCCAGCGAATTTCTTTTTCATCCAGCCCGGCAGCAATTTCTCCGATTCGTTTTGTAAGCTCCTGCAGTTGTTCAAAGGGCAGGCTGCCTTCACTTAAAAGCTGGTGAATTTTTTCTTTTTCTTTTTCCAGTTTTTCAATTTCTTTCTGAATCTCTTCGAATTCTCTTTTTTCCTTGTAAGAAGGTTTTCGCTTCAGTTCGGTTGTACCGGCGAAAACCGGCCCGGAATTTTGTGATGCCGGTGATTTTTCAGGTGCCGGTTCTGCCTCCTGTTTTTCGGTTAGGCGGTATTGGGTATAATTGCCCGGAAAATCGCGGATCTTACCATCGCCTTCAAATACCAGCAGATGATCCACCAGCCGATCCATAAAATATCGGTCATGCGAAACAATGACCAGGCATCCCTGAAAATCGTTTAGAAAATTTTCCAGAACCCCCAGCGTGGGCAGGTCGAGATCATTAGTGGGTTCGTCGAGCACCAGAAAATTGGGATTCCGAAACAGTATGGACAGTAAAAACAGTCTCCGTTTTTCACCGCCGCTCAGCCGGGACACATAAGTGTATTGCTGTTCAGGAGGAAACAGGAACAGTTGCAGAAACTGCGATGCACTGAGTGAACCTCCGTTGGCAAGAGGAAAATGTTCTGCGATGTTCTTAACGAAATCAATCACGCGAACATCTTCCTTTAATTCAAGTCCTTTTTGAGAATAGTTACCAAAAACAACCGTATCGCCGATATTCACTTTGCCGCTATCGGGTTCTTCATTGCCCTGAAGTATATTGATAAAAGTTGATTTGCCGGCTCCATTTTTACCAATGATCCCAACTCTTTCCCCTTTTTTAAAGGTATAGTCGAACCCTTTAAGAATTACTTTTTCACCATAACTCTTATACAGTTTTTTTAGTTCCGCAATCTTTCCGCCAAGCCGCGTCATTTTTACCTGCAGGTCGAGTTGCTGGTCTTCGATTCGTTTTTTTGCTTTGGCTTCCACATCGGAAAAAGCATCTATCCGGCTCTTCGATTTGGTGGTTCTTGCTTTTGGCTGCTTGCGGATCCATTCCAGCTCTTTCCGGTACAGGTTTTTGGCCTTGTCAATACTGGCCGATTCACTTTCGATCCGGGCGGCCTTTTTCTCCATGTAATTTTCGTAATTCCCTTTGTACACCGAAAGTTCGCTGCCATCCAGTTCCCAGATCTCTTCGCAAACGGCATCCAGGAAATAACGATCGTGGGTGACCAGCAGCAGGGTTACTTTTTCCTGGTTCAGATAATATTCCAGCCATTCAACCATCTCCACGTCGAGGTGATTGGTTGGTTCATCCATGATCAAAAGCACATGTTTGTGCTCAAAGCCTATATCAATCAGGGTTTTAGCGAGGGCCACCCGTTTCCGCTGGCCACCCGATAAAGAATGGACTGGCTGGTTAAGGTGGTGAATGTTCAGCTTTCCGAAGATCTGTTTCACCTTGGAGTCAAAATCCCAGGCTCCGTAATCATCCATTTTAATAATGGCATCGCCCAGCTTATCATAATCCTCGGTTTCACTCAGCAATTCGTATTCTTTAATCGCGTTGATTACCGGGTGGTTGTGTTCAAATATATTGTCCAGAATGGTTTTATCTTCCTTAAAAACAGGCTCCTGATCAAAAAGGGCAACGGTTACATCTTTATTAATCCAAACTTTACCCGAATCGGCCTGATCACGGCCGGCCAGGATTTTTAAAAGGGTGGTTTTCCCACTGCCATTTCGGGCCACCAGAGCAATTTTATCACCTTCTTCAATGTGAAACGAAATGTTTTGAAACAGCGGTTTGATGCCATACGACTTTGTCAGTCCTTCTACAGAAACATAATGCATGGCGCAAATATAGGCGCTTAATATATGTTCACACGTTTATGTGGTGCTTATACCTGCGCTTTTCCCTAATTTGAGCTCTTAAAATTAGCGATTGTTTAACACTGATCATCTTATACTGACCATTGCCTGGATTGCCTTCTGCGTATTGCACAGCCTGCTTGCAAACGAGGGATTTAAAAGAAGGGTCGAAAAAGCCAGTGGCCCGCTTTACCGTTTCTACCGGCCGGCTTATTCGGTATTTGCTTTCCTGAATCTGGCGATTATCCTGTATCTGCAATTCAGTACCCGCTCAACGCTATTGTGGAAACCAAACCTTCTTACATCTCTTCTGGCCATTCCCTTCCTGGCGATTTCATTATATATTATGGGGCTTTCCATCTCCAAATATTTTTTTTATCTGAGTGGGGTAGATGTGCTGATGAACAAAACCGTCGAGCCCGTATTACAAACGGGGGGCCTGCATCGCTTTGTGCGTCATCCTCTATACCTGGGAACAATTATGCTGGTCTGGTGTATCTTTCTTTATTTCCCTTATTTCAGCCATCTGATCGCCTGCTTAATAATCACGTTGTACTCAAGGATTGGAATTGTATTTGAAGAAAAAAAACTGGTAAAGGAGTACGGTGATCAGTATAAACAATACGCAAAAAAAGTTCCGATGCTGATCCCTGATTTTAAACGTAAATGAATATCCGAAAGCTTACTTTTATACAATCCGGAGGAAACAACAGATTTCACATGAAGCTACATTTTTCATCATCACTCAAGCTGGCCCTGGTCTTCCTTGTATTTGGAACCGCCTACGTTTTATTCTCGGATTATTTTACGCTCTGGTTCGCTGATCAGAATCTGGAACAGTACAACCGCCTGCAAAATTATAAAGGGATTTTTTTCATATTTATTTCAGCGGCGCTGATCTATCTGGTGAGCAGAAAGCTGAACGCCAGCATTGATAAGGCAAATCGCGAACAGGAGGAGGCATTGCGCAGATACAATGTACTTGGAATGGCAACCAATGATTGTGTTTGGGACCTGAATATGAAAACGGGGGAGTGTTTTACCAACCGCACGCTGCAGGAAACGTTCGGATATACGGCCGATGAACTCAGTGATAATAATTCCTGGTGGACGAACAACCTGCACGAGGAAGATCGTGAGCGGGTGCTTTCAAATATGGACGCCAAATTGAAGGGCGGCGGAACGGTATGGCACGATGAATACAGATTTAGGTGCAAGGATGGATCCTATCGTACCGTTTATGATCGGGGCTTTATCATGCGCGATAAATCGGGCGCGCCTTATCGCCTGATTGGAGCCATGCAGGATGTAACAAATCAGCGGATTCTGCAACAGGAACTAATTGAAGAAAAGATCCGCCATAAAAATGATATGGCTCAGAATGTGATCGATGTTCAGGAAGCGGAAAGAAAAAAACTGGGCGAGGAATTGCATGATAATATCAATCAACTGCTGGGGGTAATCAAACTGTATATAGCACATGCGCAGGCCGATCCTTCGGCGAAAGATGAAATGCTTAAAAAAAGTTCCGAATATCTGATGGAGGTGATCCAGGAGATCAGGGTGTTGTCGAAAAGCCTGATTCCACCTACCCTTGCCGATCTGGGTCTGATCGAGGCCATTGCTGATTTATCGGCCAGTATTGAAAACACGCGCTCCATTAAAATTTTATTAGACGCGGAGAATTTTGAAGAACCGTTGCTTCGCGAAAATGTTAAGCTGATGGTATACCGGATCGTACAGGAGCAGTTTAATAATATTCTGAAACATTCAGATGCCACTGAAGTGAAAGTTCACATTTATAATGCCGGTAAAACAGTAAAGCTGGTTATTGAAGATAACGGGAAAGGATTTGATCTGCAGAAAGTTAAAAAAGGAACCGGGTTAACCAATATCCGGAACAGGCTGGAAGTATTTAACGGAACCCTGAAAATAATGACAATCCCGGGGGAGGGTTGTAAACTGGAAATGGAATTCCAGGCCTGATACAGTTTCCCTTTTAAGATTGATAAGTAATTGCAGGCATTGCCGGAAATAAAAAGAGCCGCATTGCTGCGGCTCCTGAAAAAACGAATTATGTAATTAAACCAATTTTACATTTACAGCATTCATTCCTTTTTTGCCGTTCTGCAGATCGAACTCTACACGGTCATTTTCTTTGATCTCGTCAATTAAACCACTTGCATGCACAAATGTTTCTTTCGCAGAATCGTCATGTTTGATAAAACCGAATCCTTTTTCAGTATTGAAAAACTTAACGGTTCCCTGGATTTTGTTGTCCATCATTTAAAGTATTAGTATTAAAATAGTCGGTGAAGGTACGGTATTATTCGAATGAAAACATTATTTCGGTCCGAATATCAGGCATACCGGGCTCGGTATGGCCAGCGTTTCGCCGGTTTCCGATAATTTTCCCGTTTGATGATTTCGTTTGAATACCACAATTTTATCTGATCCTTCATTGGCTGCCAGCAGATAATTTCCATCAGGACTTATTACAAAATTCCGGGGTGTTTTTCCTCCTGAATTCTGATTACCAATATGTTCAAGCTTTCCATTTTTACTGTTTACCGAAAAAACAGCGATTTCATTTGCATCGCCCCGGTTGGATGCATATAAGAATTTACCGTCTTTACTGAGATGAATATCAGCGCTGCTGATTTCACCATTAAAATTTTCGGAATGGGCATTGATTCGCTGGATAAAAACCGGTTTTCCTTTTTTATACTCCAGCACGGAAACCGTTCCGGAAAGTTCTTCCAGCAGGTAAAGAAAATCCATGGATGGATGCTGTGTAACATGCCTTGGCCCGGATCCGCCCTGCATTTGCGCAAAGAAGGGTTTTGACTCATCCACCGGTTTGGCTTTTGTTGCATCGAAAGGATAAGAAAATAATTTATCAAGACCCAGATCAGGAACAAGGAGATGAGAATGATCATCGGAAAAACGAACGGCGTGAACATGTGGTTTTTGCTGGCGTTGCGGATGCGTACCTTTGCCATGGTGCTGAATGGTTTGAACCGAAGGCAATAAGGCTCCGTTTTTATCAACCGGAAAAACGGAAAAATTTCCGCCGGTATAATTCCCGGCAATTACCCATCGGCCGCTTTTGTGAACCGAGATATAACAGGGAGCATCACCCGAACTTGGAAGCTTGTTTAGAAACTGAAGCTGGCCGCTGTTTTTGTCGAAGCGAAATGCGCTTACC
>JAEZAY010000123.1 GCA_023427575.1 Bacteroidota bacterium
GGAATAAACGTTTTATGGGGCGATGATTTCTGCATCTGATGCAAAATCCCGGTTTCGGTGGCCACAATATATTCCTGCGAAGGATCATTTTCACTGAACTTCAGCAATCCCGTGGTTGACCCAACAAAATCGGCCAGTTTCAATACTGCTTCTTCACATTCCGGGTGAGCGATCAGTTTTGCCTTTGGATGGCGGATTTTCAGTTTTATAATTTTTTCCATGCTGAAAATCTCATGAACCATACAGGCTCCATTCCAAAGCAGCATTTCGCGGCCGGTTTTCTTTACCAGGTAAGCACCCAGGTTTTTATCGGGTGCGAAAATAATTTTCTGATCGGCAGGAACACTTTCCACGATATATGGGGCGTTACTGCTGGTACAAATGATATCACTGAGCGCCTTGATCCCGGCAGAACAATTGATATAGGAGATCACAATGTGATCGGGATGTTGTTCTTTGAATTTTTTAAATAAAGGGGGCGGGGCTGAATCGGCCAGGGAACATCCCGCATTGAGATCGGGTAAAACCACCTTTTTAGACGGATTAAGGATCTTGGCGGTTTCAGCCATAAAATGGACGCCCGCAAACACGATCATGTCGGCAGGGGTCTTTTCTGCCTGTTGGGCGAGCCCCAGGCTATCACCAATATAGTCGGCAACATCCTGGATATCCGGTTCCTGATAATAGTGGGCAAGGATAACGGCATTTTTTTCGCGCTTCAGTTTTTCAATCTCCGCAAACAGATCCAGGGTAGGATCAATTTCAAGATCCAGAAACCCGCGATCTGAAATTTTTTTCATTCTTTCTTCCATGTTAATAACCGCCATAGTATTTATAATATATAATTATTTAAATAAAAAACTATTACTACTACGGGTGTGAATTCGGGGAAAAATCGCACCCTGAACAATTTGGTAAAGTTAGGGATACCTGTTTATCCACCCTTATCCACAATTAGCTGACATTAAAAAGGCGGCTGCCGCCTTCATTCTGCCCGGCTTTTCCACTTCCGTGG
Organism: Bacteroidota bacterium; assembly: GCA_023427575.1. Taxonomy (GTDB): domain Bacteria; phylum Bacteroidota; class Bacteroidia; order Chitinophagales; family Chitinophagaceae; genus Flavitalea. The sequence goes on from JAEZAY010000123.1 coordinate 1,016, forward strand.
ATAACAGAATCCTGCGCAAAACTAAATTGAAAAAATAGCGCCAGATCCTGATAACAGCAGTGGAATAATTGGTGGGTTATGGACAAAAACCGGAGCAGGTTCCGGAACTTCAAAACATATGCTCCATATATCCACCGGAACCGAAATGTAAAAAACGGGCTTTTCCACAGAAAGCGGCGCTTTTCCACCTGCTTCTGTGGATTGATTTTTTCAAAGATTTTTCAAGCCCCCGAAAAACAGGAAAAAAATGAATTTCACCGGAAATGAAATTCAGTATCTGCGCCGATTTGAATGGGTTTTCCACAATTTGTTGATAAGCAGATTTCCCCTATTTTTGCGTCCCCGAAACCGGTTTGTTTAATTGAAATTACCCAATTGGGAAACGATAAAAAATCCCCGTAAGCGTTATTAATATATATTGGGGCTTTTATCTTTTATAATTAAGTAAACCAAACATTCATTCCGCAGGGGCGGAACATTTAAAAAATTCAGAATCTCTCATGTCTATCATTCAAACAATCCGTGACAAAGCAGCGTGGATCATTACTATTGCTATTGGCGTGGCGTTAATTGCATTTGTTGTTCAGGATTCATTCAGGAGTTCATCAATGAGCGGCAATTCAACCACGCTTGCTACAATCAATGGTACCGATGTAGATGCCATTGAATTTGAACAACGTGTACAGCAGGCCGAAAATCAATATCGTGCGGCAGGATATCCCATGAATGACATGATGCGGGAAAATATCCGGGAAAGTTTATGGAATGAGTATCTCGAGGACGGGATTTTTAGCGAGCGTTACGAAGACCTGGGCATAACGGTTTCAGACAAGGAACTGAGTGATATTATATATGGCGAAAATCCCCCACAGGATCTTCGCCAGCAATTCACCGATCCCAATACCGGACTTTACGATGCAAATGCCGCTTACCAGCAAATTGAACAGTTGCGTAAGCAGAAGAACAATCCAATGTATCAGAGCTTTTTTAACCAATACCTGCCGGCATTGCGCAAAACTCGTCAGAAAGAAAAATATATTTCCCTTATCAGCACCAGCAATTATGTTCCGCGCTGGATGGTGGAAAGAATGAATGTTGACAACAGTCAGCAGGCAAATATTTCGCTGGTTTCAATCCCTTATGCTACCATTTCGGATTCGGCAGTGGCTGTTACCGACGGTGAGATCAATGAATATGTGAAGTCGCGTGGGGAAGAGTACAAACAGGATAAATCAAGATCGATCGATTATGTGATGTTTGACGCTTCACCTTCTGCATCCGACAGCGCCGATCAATATAGCCAACTCGAAGCATTAAAAGCCGGGTTTAGCGAATCCGATGATCCGGCTGTATTTTTGATGACGAATACCACCGAAATACCCTATTTCGACGGCTACGTGCAAAATTCAAAATTACAGGTTCCTTTTCCTGATTCAATCCGCAATCTTTCTGACGGCCAGATTTTCGGACCCTATATCGATGGTGGAAATTATACCCTCGCCAAAATGGTGGGAAGAAGAACAATTCCCGACAGCGTAAAAGTTCGGCATATATTAATTAAGACCGGTGAACAGGGCCGCCTGATCCTGGACGACAGCACCGCCAAATCAAGGATCGACAGTATCGCCAACGCGGTTCGCAGCGGATCCAATTTTGATACCCTGGTAGCAAGATTGAGTGATGATATGGGAAGTAAAGAAACCGGCGGTGTTTATGATTTCAGTTCGATGCAGTTCGCTTCAATCAGCAAAGAATTTGCGGAAGTGGCGTTTTACGGAAAAACCGGCGACAAAAAAGTGGTGAAAACCGAAAACAACATGTATTCCGGTTACCATTATATTGAAGTGCTGAATCAGAAGAATTTTGAAATGGCGTATAACGTGGCTTATTTGTCCCGCCCGATCGTTGCATCTGATGCCACTATCAACAATGCCATGGGCCTTGCTTCGCAGTTCGCTGCCGAAAGCCGGGATAAAAAAGCCTTTGATGAAAATGTACGCAAAAAGAATCTGCAAAAATTCACCGCTTCCGATATCAAGCCGCTGGAAGCCAATCTGGCCGGTTTGGGTTCAAGCCGCGAAATTGTAAAATGGATGTATGATTCTAAAGTAGGCACTGTAGCCGAAAGACCATACCTGGTAGGTGATCAGTATGTGGTACCGGTATTAACGGCTGTCAACGAGGAAGGTATTATGAGTGCTGCCAATGCACGTCCCCTGGTTGAAAATATTATCCGGAACAGGAAGAAGGCCGATCAGATCAAACAGAAATTAAAATCGGCTACCAGTCTGGAAGCGGCTGCGCAGGCCACCGGTCAGCAGGTGATTAAAGCCGACAGCATCCAATTCAGTAATCCCTTTATTCCAAATGTTGGCCAGGAAGCGAAAGTGGTGGGCGCTGCTTTTAATAAAGATTATCAGGCAAAAATTTCAGAGCCCATTCCCGGAAATGGCGGCGTGTTCGTAATTAAAACGGAAGCGGTTTCTGCTATTCCGAATCCGAATTTTGATGTAATAGGGCAACAGGCGATGATGCTTCAGAATCAGCAAAGAGCTTTTTCAGATCCGCGCCTCGTGCTTGAGATCCTGAAGAAAAGTGCTAAAATAAAGGATAACCGCGCTAATTTTTTCTAATTCCGAAAGATATAAGTTAAAGGCAGGCTGAAAAGCCTGCTTTTTTTATGGGGTAACATTAACCTTGTTTTGCTTCATCCGCTTCCTAACTTTGCACTGAAAACTTTTAAGAATGAGTCAGGAGATTATCAATAAAGTGGCACTTAGTCCCTTGGTTACCATTGATTTGGAAGCTTATTACCCAAAAAATGGAATTTTGGTCTTTGATCTAAAGCCGCATCTGTTCATGGAATTGATTCTGAAAGAGAAAGATTTCCGGGTTTCGCTTCAAAATCTGGACTGGAGCATCTATGAAGGAAAACTGGTGGCGGTTACCTGTACGGAAGACGCTGTGATTCCGGTTTGGGCCTATATGCTGGTGGCCAGCTATCTTCAGCCGGTGGCAAAAGAGATAATTTTTGGAGATGAACAGGAAGCCATCCGGCAGGTGTTTTTAAAAAATCTTCAATCGATAAACCCGGAAGAATTTGCCGATAAGCGGATTGTTGTTAAAGGCTGCGGCGATCAGCCGATCGGCGATTATGCCTATATGGAAATCACCCGGATCCTGCGCCCGGTTGCCAAAAGCATCATGTACGGTGAACCATGCAGCACCGTTCCTGTTTTTAAAAAGAAATAAGAAATTCTGATCCGAAATTTTCAGAGCCATTCGTGTCCGGTATTCAGTGGGCCAAGGGAGAGAATTTTGATAATGTGATAATGTGATAATTTGAAAATGTGCTAGTGTGCCAATGTGGATATTTGCTAATATCCAAATTGAAACGGACGGCGTAAAATAAAAACAAGTCACAGCTAAAGAATATAACTGTCCGAATTTGATTTTGCACATTTGCACATTGGCACATTGGCATATTCACTTATGCCGGGAGTTTCAATTTTTAGGATTTATTCCGGAGCCCGATTTTTTGCTCCACTTTTTTTTCTAAAAAAAGTGGAAAGGGTAATTTACAATGACTGCTCGTAATTCACTATTGATAAGGATTTCGAATGAATGGAAAATTAGTACCGGACACCAATGTTTTGTACTTACCATTTTTCCGTTTCCTTTTGTTTTTTCAAGGTAAAAACCCGCGATAAATTGAAGCCAAAACGTATCTCGCCATTACCCCAGTTCTCCGAAGTACCCGTAATAAACGCTTTTTCATTCATGCCGGTCGCATTGGAGAAATGCAATTGAAATACATGGCCGCCGGTTTCTATATCTATTCCGACCGATAATGGATTATGCAGATCCGATGAAGGCAGTCCATTAACAATATAAAAATAATCCAGTACCAGTGCCACGCGTTTTGAAAGTTTTTGCCTGGCTCCAATGCCAACCGCATAGGTATCATTATCATCTTTTTCGTCCACCAGATTACGGTGAACGAGGGTCGGACTTAACTGCAGTGAAAAACCTTCACTGAATTTTCTGCCGGCTATCAGCTGATAGAAATATCCCAGCCTCGAACTGAATTCCAGCTTCCGGTTGGGATTTAAATTTTCGAGCGTATGAATGGAAGAACCGGCAACAAGAATTATAGAAAGCGGAATTTCGCCATTACCTTCAGTTTGCTGAAGTACCCGGTATTTTACAAAACCATCCAACTCTTTGTTCAGAGTTGAACGCCCGATGCCAACACTGAGGTTTTTGGTAAGACCTAAATCGAAGCCCATACGCATTCTGGCTTCATCGAGGCCAAACATGTTTTTAAATCCCTGCTTTACCGTACCAAAACGATGCAGGATCCGAAAATCGAGCACACCCGCACCGATCATTTCCATTGAATGACCATTAATGACCCTTGATGACTTAAAAGCACCGGTTACCGGCGCCCGCTCATTGCTATTGCTGTCGATCGATTTCAGCAGATCATCCTGCGTAAAACCCAGCAGAGGCATGATAACAAAACAGATAAGATATAGAACTCTTTTCATAGCCGGTACTACGGCAAATAAGTCCCGGCCGTTGCCATCACCGGGAATTTGGCTGAAAATAATTTCGGCCGGGCGGGAACTGTTTTTGCAATATCATTCTAAACAGTTATTATGAATAAGGATACAAATATGGACGAACAGTATAGTTCGGGATCGAATATTTCCTGCTGGACGGACACCGTTGAACCGCCTGCATACAATTCCCTGAATGAAAATATCGATGCCGATGTGGTGATTGTTGGAGCAGGGATCGCGGGACTCAGCGTTGCCTATCATCTGATCCGTTCCGGAAAATCGGTAGTGGTAGTGGAAGATGGATTTGTTGGCAGCGGTGAAACGGGGCGTACAACAGCGCATCTGTCGAACGCGATTGACGACAGATATTATGAAGTGGAAAGACTGTTTGGAGAAGAAGGTGCAAAACTGGCGGCTGAAAGTCATACAAAGGCTATCGACTCAATCGAAAAAATTGTTACGGAGGAAAATATTCTCTGTGACTTTAGAAGAGTAAGCGGCTACCTTTTTTTAGGTCCGGATGACAATGAAGACTCGCTTAAAAAAGAATTTGAGGCTGCCCAAAAAGCGGGCCTGAATGTACGCTGGCTGGAATCGATACCATATATCGGTGATGCTCAGGGTCCCTGTATCGAATTCCGGAATCAGGCACAATTCCATCCCATGAAATACCTGAAGGCGATTGCGGAAGCCATAATTAAAAAAGGCGGCCGGATCTATACGCAAACGCGGGCTAAGGAAATAGACGGTACCGGAATTGAAACCGAAGCCGGATTTAAAGTGAATGCGAAATCAATTGTAGTTGCCACCAACACCCCGGTGAACAACAAGTTTGTGATGCATCTTAAACAATATCCTTATCGCAGCTATGTAATTGGGGCGACTATTGAACGCGGACAACTTCCCTATGCGCTTTGGTGGGATACCGGCGATCATTCGATTGACAAGGACATTGCACCATATCATTATATCCGGCTGCAGGAATATAACGATGAATACGATCTGCTGATCGTAGGCGGGGAAGATCACCCCACCGGAATGCCGGAGGCCTTTGATACCTCTGAAAATATAGCATATAGCAAACTGGAAGGCTGGGCAAAATCACATTTTCCCATAGTTGAGATCAGATACATATGGTCGGGACAGGTTTATGAGCCTATTGATGCACTTGCATTCATTGGCAAAAACCCCATGGATAAAAACAATGTATTTATTGTAACCGGCGATTCAGGAAATGGAATGACGCATGGCGCAATGGCAGGTCTTATTCTTACTGACCTGATCAATGAAAAAGAAAATCGATGGGCTAAAATTTACAGCCCTTCCAGAACCAATTTTTTGAAATCCGGATCGCTGTACCTGAAACAGTTTTTTGGCGGACTGATGGAATATTTCAAACACATTCCCAAAGACTCCGATTCGGTGCGGATTGATTCAATCCAGCCGGGCCAGGCCAATATAATTGAACTCGACAAAGAAAAATACGGCGCTTACCGCGATGAAAACGGGGAACTGCATATTGTATCCGCCACTTGTACCCATCTTCAGTGCCAGGTGCGCTGGAACCGGGACGAAAAAAGCTGGGACTGCCCCTGCCATGGAAGCCGATTCTCCTACCAGGGTAAAGTTATGACCGGCCCGGCAAAAGAAGATCTGATGTACATCAGCGAAAAATCAACGGTTAATTCCTAACAATAACATATAAACGAAAATTGCAGACCCGCTTGGTCTGCAATTTTTTATTTAAAACAGGTGGCGCTTTTTTGAAGCATTAATCTATTCTGTCTACAGTTCATTAGCCGTCGCAAGCACTTCTTCCGCATGCTGTTTGTTTTTCGGCCGATGGAAGATTTTGCGGATGTTGCCTTTTTCATCTATCAGGAAACTGGTTCTGATTAACCCCATGTATTTACGGCCGTATAACTGCTTTTCGCCCCATACCCCATACTTTTCGATGATCCGCCGGCCGGGATCACCGATTAAATGAAAGGGAAGATTGAATTTAGAGGAGAATTTCGACTGAACCTGCTCTTCATCCGGGCTCACGCCTACCACGGCGATTCCGGCTTCGCTCAGGATTTCGTAATGATCCCGAAGGTTACAGGCCTGTGTGGTGCAGGCCGGGGTATTGCTTTTCGGATAAAAATACAGGAGTAGTTTTTTTCCTTTAAACTGATCGCGGGTAATAAGATTTCCGTACTGGTCAATGCCTTTAAAAGCCGGCGCTTTTTTTCCTTCTGTTAGTTGCATATCATTCTTATGTGGCTTGGCGCTTACCTTGTAATTGAATATGTTTCTGTGGTAATATTCCCCGCTTCATCCTGGGCGGAAATCCGGAGTTCATTTTTTCCCCGCGGAAATTTCTCATCGAAGGAATATATAAAGTTTCTTCCCTTGTCGTTGGTGAACATCAGCCATTTTCCATTCAGTTCGGCACGTACGTTTTTAAATTTCCCAAGGTTGTCTCTAACGGTGAAAACCAACCGCGATGCTTTGCTGAGATCGGCGCCATTTGAAAATCCGATTGGAACAATAACAGGAGGCTCATTGTCTACCAGCAATTCATAGGAGCCGAAGTCGCGGAAGCTGGCCCCCGCCCAGTCCATCTGCCATTCCACTTTTTGAACCGAATTTTTAGATCCGCTGCTCCAGCGCATCACCGTGCGGTCTTTTTCCGCCTGACTGAGAGCCCGGGAAGGCAGGATCCGGATCAGAAATGCTTCCTGCAAGGGTATATGCGGGGCACCAATGGTGTGAACAGATGATGCTGACAGGGATTGTGTTGAAACTTTTTTGGAGTGCGCAATACGGACTGAATCATACAGCGCTTTCTCGCCGATATAGAACTCACAGGAGTCCGATTCAAAACCATCAATCATAAATGGATAAAACATTTTGCCCGGAAGATTTTCATTCCCCGTACTCGTGGTTCCCGAATATTTTATCCTGGTTTGGATAACCGATCTGTTGCCCGCGGCATCTTTTACGGAAATGAACACTTCTTTTGTTGATCCATAAGTTAAGTCAAGTATTCCATTGCCATTGCGATGATGATAGATCGAATTGAGATACCCCGGCAGTTCAGATAAATGCTGCACATATGGGCCGCTGCGGCTTTTCAGGCGGTAGTCGATATGCGCGTTCATGTACCGGGTATCGTTGTAGCTGATTTCGTCCATAAAAAAAGCAATTTCATCCACTCCATCCACTTCCAGTTCGGCACTGTAAATTCCATTGGCATTCGCTGATCCCGTATGCGTATCATATCCGGAAAAAGCCAGACTGATTTTGGGACTGCCAACGGTTATAATAGCCGGACTGGTTGTATACCGGCCCTGGCCGGTCGATTTTAGGGGAATCAGGCGTGCCGATTGTTCATAAACGCTTTTTGTACGGTCGTAAATGGCCAGACGCTGTAAGTTCGGAGCCGTATTATCAGGGATGGGAAATCCGAACAGGATTGGGTTCAGGTTTAGATCGGTTTCTGTTCGCCGGATTTCAAAATGAAGGTGCGGACCCTGTGAACCCCCGGTGTTACCACTGTTGGCGATAAACTCCCCTTTTTTAACCGGCAAAACTCCTTCTGGAATTTCCAGGGTCAGGTTCCAGGATTCAAGCTCATATTGCTTGCCGCGCAGGTAGGTTTCGATTTTTGAACTGAATGCATTCAAATGGGCATATAAGGTGGTATATCCATTGGGATGATATATATAGATCGCTCTTCCAAATCCTCCCGGTTCAATTTTAATCCGGCCCACATAACCATCGGCGGTGGCATAAACCGGGAGATTTTCGCGGGTATTGGTTTTCAGGTCAAGACCCATATGGTAATGATTGGGTCGCAGCTCGCCAAAATTGCCGCTCAGGCTGATCGGAATATTTAAGGGATTGCGGAAATATCCCTGCGGGTATCTATTCTGGGCTTCCAGGGTTTGGACAATAGTAAACAGGCTTAAGACCAGGCTAATCTTCAGAATCCTCATGCGAACCAAATTATTGATGCGCAAAAATAGGCCCTCAGCACCTGATAATCAGGATTTGCCCTTTCATTTAACCTTCCTTAAATAAATTGAAGTTCCCATTAAGGGATAAAACGATCTTATAACGGGAATGATTAACTCCACTGCGGCTGGGGTTCGGCGTTGAAATCGGCGGATATTACTGAATTATTTGTTAACTAAGACGTTTTTATTTAAATGGTACGGTTTTTTCTAATAATCAGACAGCGTTTGGAAATAAAATTTTGTCTCCTATAATATGAAAAGTCAATAATTATTTTATGAATTACATTACCAACAAATGGCAACTACTGGTCATCATTTTAACTGCAAGAATTATTGAGTTGGTAAAGGGCATTGAAGCAAAGCAGAAATGGTTATTTAAAATAAGTAGTCGTTACGATCGTAAACGCCGCATTGCCGAATTGAAAAAGGCGATCAGGGCCGGCGCGGTACCACTGGATGATATTGAAATGGCGGCTTATCACGCCATCTAAAAATATTTTTTAGCAGCAATTCCCGCCTCCGTTTTTAACGGGGGCTTTTTTTTGTAACGGGTTCAGACCGATCGGTTTCCGGCTTTTCAGATTGTTTTTTGAAAAAATATTACCTCATTATTCCTGCTGCTGCCTTACTTTTGCGCAATTTGTTTTTAAAAAATCTCCCAGATAAATGCCAAAAGACAACTCAATTAAATCGGTTTTGATTATCGGCTCGGGCCCTATTGTGATAGGACAAGCCTGTGAATTTGATTATTCCGGCTCCCAGGCCGCCCGAAGCATCCGGGAAGAGGGAATCAAGGTAATCCTGATTAACAGCAATCCCGCCACCATCATGACCGATCCAATGATGGCCGACAAGGTGTATCTTCTTCCATTAACGGCAGAAAGTATTGAACAGATCCTGGAAGAAAACCAGATCGATGCCGTACTTCCGACCATGGGCGGGCAAACGGCGCTAAACCTTACCAAGGAGGTTGCCGAACTCGGGATTTGGGAGAAATACAATGTTCGCCTGATTGGAGTTGATATCGACGCTATTGAAACAGCGGAAGACCGGGAAAAGTTCCGGCAGCTAATGATCAAAATTGGAATGGCTGTAGCGCCTTCTCATGTTGCCAACTCTTTGCTGGAAGGAAAAGAATTTGCGCAGCAGATTGGATTTCCGCTGGTGATCAGGCCCTCTTATACCCTGGGCGGATCAGGCGGCGGTTTTGTTCATTCTAAAGATGATCTGGAAGCAGCACTGGACCGGGGTTTAAAAGCTTCGCCCACGCATGAGGTTTTGGTTGAAAAGGCAGTGTTGGGCTGGAAGGAATTCGAGCTTGAACTGCTTCGCGATCAGAACGACAATGTGGTGATAATCTGTACGGTGGAGAACTTCGATCCCATGGGTGTTCATACCGGAGATTCCATCACCGTTGCTCCGGCAATGACCCTGAGCGATACCGCATTCCAGGAAATGCGGAACAAGGCTATCCTGATGATGAGAAGTCTGGGAAATTTCGCCGGTGGCTGTAATGTTCAGTTTGCATTAAATCCCGAAGATGAAAGCCTGATTGCGGTGGAAATCAATCCGCGGGTTAGCCGTTCTTCTGCCCTTGCTTCAAAAGCGACCGGGTACCCCATCGCCAAAATTGCCGCTAAACTGGCAATTGGATATACATTAGACGAGTTAAAAAACCAGATTACAAAAACCACTTCGGCTTATTTTGAACCCGCCCTTGATTATGTAATTGTAAAAATGCCGCGCTGGAATTTTGATAAGTTTAAAGGATCGAATGATACCCTTGGACTTCAGATGAAAAGTGTGGGTGAAGTAATGGCAATCGGCAGAAGCTTTGGTGAAGCGTTGCAAAAAGCCTGTCAGAGCCTTGAGAACAATGCGGTTGGACTGGGCAACTATACTAAATCGCAGATGTCGGGAGCCGAGCTGATTGAATACATAAAAACACCGAAATGGGATCGCATTTTCCGAATTAAAGACGCCCTGATGGCTGGCGTTTCAGTAAATACGATCTCAAAAGTTACCAATGGAATCGACCGTTGGTTCCTGTATGAAATTCAGAAAATCTGTGTGCTTGAAAAAGAAATTTCCGAATATAAAATGGAAACGCTGCCGCTCGAACTTCTTCGTGAAGCAAAAAGATCGGGATTCAGCGATGAGCAGATCTGCCGGATCATGAATGACGGAACCGAAGACGAGTTATACGAAAAGCGGAAAGCGGCCGGAATTACCCGGGTATTTAAAATGGTGGATACCTGTTCGGCCGAGTTTGAAGCAAAAACACCGTATTTCTACAGCACATTTGAAGGCTAAGCAAATTTCCGGTACCGATAGTTATTTATAATAAAGAACAACAAACAAGAGAGATATAACAATGAGCAATCACAACGAATCGATCAGTTCAAATAAGAAAAAAATTATTGTGCTGGGTTCCGGGCCGAACCGGATTGGCCAGGGGATCGAATTTGATTATTGTTGTGTTCACGGGCTGATAGCCATTAAAGAATGTGGTTATGAAGCCATCATGGTGAATTGCAACCCCGAAACAGTTTCCACCGATTTTGATATGGCCGATAAGCTGTATTTCGAACCGGTATACTGGGAAAATCTTTGGGAGATTATTGAACATGAAAAGCCCGATGGTGTTATTGTACAGCTTGGCGGACAAACAGCGCTGAAGCTGGCCGAGCGTTTACATGAAAAGGGAATCCGGATTGTGGGTACTTCATTCGATAATATGGACATCGCCGAAGATCGCGGACGCTTCAGTGATCTGTTAAAAAAACTGGATATCCCTTATCCGGAATATGGTACCGCTTATACGGTGGATGAAGCCATTAAAGTGGCGGCGAAAGTGGGCTACCCTGTTCTGGTGCGGCCAAGCTATGTATTAGGCGGACAGAGAATGCGGATTGTAATCAATGATGAAGAGCTGGAAAATGCGGTGATCAGCCTGTTAAAACATATCCCGGGAAATAAAATTCTAATCGATCATTTCCTCGATCGCTGCCAGGAAGCAGAAATCGACGGCATCTGCGACGGTGAAGAATTTCATGTGATGGGTGTCATGGAACATATTGAACCTGCCGGTATTCACAGCGGCGACAGCAATGCGGTATTGCCTGCCTTTAATCTTACTCCCCTGGTGCAGGAAACCATGGAAGAATACGCGCGGAAGATTGCTTTTAGTTTAAACATCAAAGGTCTTATCAATATTCAGTTTGCCATTAAAGATGGTAAAGTGTATGTAATTGAAGCAAATCCGAGAGCATCCCGTACCACCCCTTTTATTGCCAAAGCTTATCAGATCCCCTATCTGAATGTTGCTACCAAGGTAATGCTGGGCGAAAATAAACTCCGTGATTTCAAATTTGTAAAAAGACTGAAAGGCTACGCTATTAAAGAACCCGTTTTCAGCTTCGAAAAATTCCCCGGCGTTAACAAAGAACTCGGACCTGAAATGAAAAGCACTGGTGAAGCGATCCGTTTTATTAAAGACCTGAGAGACCCATACTTCCGGCAGTTGTATAAAGACAGAAGCATGTACCTGAGCAAATAGACTTTTATAAAATAGTTGATATTGAGCAAAACCCCTTTCTTCCCGAAAGGGGTTTTTTAGTAAATTAGTTCTATGAGAAATGAAATGGATGCCATAGTAAGGAATATGCGGGACCTGCTTGATGGAAAACCCTGGTATGGCCGACCTTTGTTTAATATTCTGGATGAAATTCATCCGGCAGTGGTGTTCAAAAAACCAAATGAAAGCGCTCATTCGCTGATTGACCTGGCTTATCATATGATAACCTGGGCCAGCTTTACTTTAGACCGACTGAAGGGCATTCCTGTAAATGATCCGGATGATTCGGAAGAATTAAACTGGCGACAGATTGACCCACTCGAACATACCTGGGCCAGGGCGCTGTCTGAACTCAGGGCCCTGCATGAAGAAATTATTGAATTGTTGCAATCAAAAGATGATGCGATACTGGATAAAATGGTGGAATCGCGGGATTATGATTACCGCCACCTGCTGAATGGATTGATTCAGCATGATATTTACCATCTGGGCCAGATCGCTTACGTTAAAAAATGGCTGATTGTTGATTAAAAAAACTTTTCCCTGCCTAAATAAAACTGGCTGAAACCCGGTTAAAAACCTTTCACCCGATGAACAGGCATTTTAAATTTATCGAATGCCTGTTCAATATATCCCGGTCTGGAAACGCGCTCCTTTTCTCCGGATTATTATTCCTTTTATAGCGGGCATTACATTTTCTTATTATGCCGCTCCCGAAGTGTTTGCACCACTGGCATTATCAGGAATAACCATTTCATTGTTGATTGTTTTCAGGATTTTAAAACCGCCTTTCCTTTTCAGGTATAGATGGATCCAGGGTATTCTGATTAACGCTTTTATATTTTTATCGGGACTGCTGATAAGAACGGCTGCTGACCCGTTTAGCAAAGAGAACTATTTTATCAATCAATTCAGATCCGGGGCCAGCCTGCTGATTTCCGTTCCTGCACCGGCGGATGAAAAGCCAGGATTCTATCGGATAAAGGCATTGGTGCAGTATGTAATAATGGAAGCGGAGCCGGTAAAAACCGAGGGAACCCTACTCCTTTATTTAAGAAAAGATTCCAATGCGATCCTTCCTGTTCCCGGAGACAGATACCTAATACAAAAAGATCCGATGGAGATTCTGAATTCCGGAAATCCAGGCGCTTTTGAGTTCCGCGCTTATTGCCGCCTCCAGGGCATTTCCCACCAGCTTTTTGTGAATGAGACCGAAATTGTCCGGCTTAATCCTGAAAAAGTTCCCTGGTATTGGGCCTTTATTTTTGAAACCCGTAGCTCCGTAATTTCCATATTAAAAAAATACATCGCGGGTAAAAAAGAAGTGGGACTGGCCGAAGCGATGCTGATTGGTTACCGCGGCGATCTTGATGATGAGTTGCTGCAAGCCTACAGCAATACGGGGGTTGTTCATCTGATTGCCATTTCAGGCCTGCACCTGGGCCTGATCTATGCCATCCTGTACAAATTTTGTTCTTTGTTCCGGATCCGTAACCGGTTTTTCCGGGCAGTCATTATTTTTGTTTCGCTTTGGGTATTCGCATTTATTGCGGGCGCTTCACCATCTGTTCTGCGCTCGGCGGTAATGTTTTCATTTATACTGGCCGGCAGTTCCATCCAACGAAAAGTGCCGGTTATAAATTCGCTGGCCGCTTCCGCCTTTGTATTGCTTTGTTTTAACCCACTCTGGTTATGGGATCTCGGATTTCAATTATCATACGCGGCAGTGCTAAGCATTGTTCTGTTAATGAAACCGGTTTATCATCTCATTGAGTTCAGAAATCCCGGCATCGACTCGCTCTGGAATCTCAGTTCTATCACACTGGCGGCCCAGGTGCTAACCTTACCCATGACGCTATTTTATTTTGACCAGTTTCCAAATTATTTCATGATCAGCAATTTTGTAGCCGTTCCCTTAAGCAGTCTGATTTTAATTTTGGAATTGGTATTACTCGCGGTTTCTCTGGCTGAACCAATCGCATTGTTAACCGGAAGGATCCTGGAAACGCTGATCATTTGGCTGAATGGATTTATCGACTATTGCAATCAGCTCCCATTTGCCATCTGGCCCGGCCTGCATATAACGCTGGCGCAGACCATCTTACTATATGCCTTCCTGGGCTGCCTGATCGCGATGATCTATCTGCGCAAAAAGATCCTTTTGAGCGGGGCCTTCTGTTTTATCCTGTTGTTTTTAATTTTCAGAACCAGCTCATTTATAATATGCCGTCAGCAAAAGAAATTGGTAGTTTACAATGTTTCCAGGACCCGGGCTATTGATTTTATAAGCGGCCGCAATAGTTTTTATGCCGGAGACCGGAATTTGTTATCGAATTATAAACTGGCTGGTTTCACTATCCGGCCCCACCGCACCCTTGCACGTATCAAGAAGGAGATTTTACTGCCGGAAAATAGCTTCCGCATCCGCTTCGGCGAAAAAACCTTTATGGTTCTAAATTCAGATAATTCGGGTTTTCATAATATAAACTTTGCAGCCGATTATTTGATCGTAT
>JAEZAY010000223.1 GCA_023427575.1 Bacteroidota bacterium
ACGGAAAATGTGCCAATGTGCTAGCCCGATTTTTTTGCTCCACTTTTTTTCTAAAAAAAAGTGGAGGGGGTCATTTACAATAGCGGATCCGAATTCATATTGATAAAGGTTTCGGGTGAATGGAAAGTTATTACCCGGACAACAACAATTCCGGAATCCGCTAATAAACCTGTTTAATATATGATCAGGTGAAAATCACAACCCGGGTTATAGCCCATAACCTGCCTGATAATGAACGCTCTGCCTGAATACTATCTGAAAAAAATGGCCTGATATGGATGACATGAGGTGGGTTTATAGTCACACTTTAACAGTAAAGCTGCCTGATTTTCATTACCTTTGCCCCTGAATTTTTTAGAATTTTTAATTGTTTTTGTTTTTATGGCCACACCGAAATTTTCCAATGTACCTCAATCATTTCACTCCGAATTAAAACGCCGGATCAACAAGTATTTTGAAGAAAGAGGCGCATCGCCCACCGGTAACAGTCAGCTTTTTATTAAGGCTGTTATTTTAATGACTGCTTTTGTTCTGGTGTATGTGCATCTTGTATTTTTTACGCCACCGGCTTTCTGGGCCATTCTTGAATGTATCTTATTGGGCGGCATCGTTTCTGCCATCGGGTTTAACGTGATGCATGATGGTGCCCACGGTAGTTTCAGTAATAATAAGGCTGTTAACAAAATGGCCGCCTTTACATTGAATCTCCTGGGCGGCAGCAGCTTTATGTGGAATGTAAAACACAACGTCATCCACCATGCCTATACCAATGTGGATGGCTATGATGATGATATTGATATTCAGCCCTGGATGCGGATGAGCACCACCCAGAAGAAAAGAGTATTGCATAAATACCAGCATATATATTTCTGGTTTCTCTACAGCCTGCTTTACATACTCTGGATTTTTGTGCTTGATTATCAGAAATACTTTAAAAAACAGATTGGTCTGGTTCCTTTAAAAAAGATGAATGTTTCCGACCATATTGTTTTCTGGGGCTTTAAACTTCTGAATCTTGTTCTTTTTGTATTACTCCCAATATACCTGCTTGGATTTACGCCCTGGCTGATCGGCTTCCTGGTATTCACTACGGTGGCCGGACTGGTACTGAGCCTGGTGTTTCAGCTTGCCCATACGGTAGAGCATACGGCTTTCCCCGTTCCAAATGAAACAACCGGAAACCTGGAAGACGAATGGGCGATTCATCAGATAAAAACCACCGCCAATTTTGCTACTAACAGCAAGCTGGTTTCATGGCTGGTAGGTGGATTGAATTTCCAGATCGAACATCATCTTTTCCCGAAAATTTCGCATATCCATTATCCGGAGATCAGCAAGATCATTCGCCGGGCCTGCGAAGAATATGGTATTACCTATATAGAATATCCCAAAGTGCGATATGCAGTAGCTTCGCATGTTGCCTTTCTGCGGGAGATGGGAAGAAAATAGTTAAGCATTCTGATATAAAATGAAAAAGCCTGCATTCATCCTGCAGGCTTTTTTATTTTCTCCGTCCGGTGCGGAGATCTCTATTTTTTTCGCAGTATGGCAAACAGCTCCGCGCCCATAGCCGAATCGTAAGTGCCTTCACTGATCTCCATTTTTAATGTTTCAAATTTATCTTTAAACAGTTCATCCAGTTCCGGTCGGGTGTTAGCCTGCACATAAAGTTGTTCAATTCGCCTTTCATAAAAAGAACCGGCAAGCAGCCCCTCATTTTTTAAAAGTGAATGCATCTTGTCTACATAGCGGTGCCGTAATGTCCGTTCAATGGTTGTAAGAAAAGATTGCTCAATGATCAGATCATAAGAACCGGTATGTTCAAAAAAATCTACAGTCAGGAGCCTGATTTCCTTATCAAGATAATAATCGAACTGGGCGCGCAACCTGTTCATCACCCCGCGGGCGAAATCAACCATGGTAATATTTGTAAACCCATGTTTCAGCAAATGCACTACTTCATAGGTATTTCCAACACCGGGAATCAGTATAGCCAGATCTTTTGAGGGAAGAGTGGCAAAAAATTTAGCCATTGAAGGCGGTATTTTCCCTATTCCCCAGGTTGTTTGCCGGCGATGAGTTCCGAAATCGGAATATAAGCTGAGGTCCTTTACCAAACCGGGCATAATATTTTATCAGTTTTAGGGGTTGCCGGAATTTAAACCTGTATTCAAACAAATATTTCTCTCTAACGCTAACCAACCATACATTTTTATATCAGAGCCTTAACCAATTGCCCGGATGTTTCTACATCTGGGATTTTTTTTTAGGCTCCGATATAAATAGTGGTTTTGACAGCTATACCTCGTCACTATTCCTGAACGGCTACAATAGGAACGGAACTATGGTATGCCAGTTTTTTGGTATGCGAAGTTTTAAATAATCCTGTTAACAATGAATGCCTTCTCGGAATTGTTATTATCAGATCAATGTTACGGTCGTAAGCATAACTGCTGATTGCATCCAGGAAATCGAACATTCGGATAAAAGAAAACTCAGGATTAAAATCACTGAACATCTGTTCCAGTTTTGCCCTTTCCTTTTTAAATTCTTCGGTTACGTCCACGTAATGCTCGCTGTCTACATTTACAATATGCAGTTTTGGTTTAAACATCTCCAGTATGTTACGGATATGCGCGATGGGAGTGCTAAGGCCAACGTTTTTAAAATCGCTGGCAAACATTACGTTTTCGATCTTTTTAAATTTGGCATCCGGCGGTACAATGATAACCGGACATTCACCCGCATTCACCATGTTTAGCGTATTGCTTCCCATAAAGATCTGCTCCAGCCGCGTTGCTCCGGTAATGCCCATTATAACCACATCAATCCGGTGATTCCGCACATATCTTTTTAAATTATCGACCAGTGAAGAACCCGGTTCGGCCACATATTCAATTTTAGTGTCGGCCAGTTCAGAAAGTTCAAACTCCAGGTTTTTTAATGCATGGGTAAGTACAATCTTACGATCCTCTTCATTTTCAGACAGTGGCGAACTGTCGGAGCCCAATGCCATTTTATCAAATACATTATACAGGATAATGGTGGAGCCGGGTACGCTGGCGGCCAGCTGAACCCCATATCGGGCGGCATTCTTCGAGGTATCGGAAAAATCGGTTGGAATCAGGAATTTTTTCATGCATTGTTTTTTTTGAAAGATACATTAAAAGTTATCATGGAATAAAAGGATGGAACAGGGTTTGTTTCTGTACGCCCTTTCTTTTGGTCCAGCCAAAATAAGAAATCTTCATAGTAATTCAATGGTATAAACCCGGTTATATATACGTTGACTGAAGATGGCTTTTTAAAAATATTTGGCAGGGTGCAACGATTTAAAATCAACCCATGTCAGTTTGTTATTCCGGATCATCAGCGCTGAAGAATGGAATACCTATTCATTAACTATTAATTTACTATTATGAAAATCCACAATAGGATCAGTAGCGTATTATTCGTGTCAGCTCTTTTATCTGTAAGTATGATTTCCTGTGACAAGGACGATGATTCACCACGTAACAAGGAATACGCCATCACCGCCGAAAACAATAACGGTGTTACCGGCAAACTCAGCGTTACAGAAAATACCAACAAAAGCTTCAATATCCAGGTTGATCTGAACAAGTCGGTGAAGGATACTGTTCATATCATTAAACTGGTGAACGGGTCTGTTGCAAATCCGGGTACGGTTGCGATCGATCTTGGGACAGTTACCGGCACAGGAGCCGCGGTTTCTAAAAGAACCAATAATCTGAACCAGGTTAAATTGCCAGACAATACCAATAAAACCCTGACCTACGACAGTCTTTTAAATTACAATGCGTTCATTGCCGTTTATTATAGCGCTACTAAAAGCGACAGCATCATCGCTAAAGGGAATATTGGCAAGAGCGTAGCGAATTAAAAGAGGTTCTGCATCAGGCACGACTTATAGAAAATCAAAACCGGATTTTTTCAGGATTGGGTTTTGAGCCGCAGCAGGAAAGGGTCTTTACATAGCAATATGAAAAGACCCTTTCTTTATTCCTCTTTGAAACATGCCTTGTTTGAATCCCACCAGTCTTTCCACGGATTCATTACCTTGTATTCTTCAAGGTAAGGCATGGAGCAATCAATATGGGAAAAAGAAAGTTTTTTCAGAAAGCAGGACATCGTAATTGCCGGCAGCGGGCTGGTTGGCATGTGGAGTGCTTTTCACCTGAAAAAAAATAACCCGAAGGCCCGGATTACCATTATGGAAAGGGGCATCATTCCAACGGGCGCGAGTACCCGAAACGCAGGCTTTGCCTGTTTTGGAAGCGTTTCCGAGCTGCTGGAGGATGCTTCGCAAATGGGGGTTGATAAAATGAAAGAACTGGTGGAAATGCGCTGGAAGGGATTGCAGCAACTGCGATCAGTGGTTCCTGAAAAAAAAATCGACTTCAACGTTTGCGGCGGCTACGATCTTTTCAGGGTCAGCGATGGTTTTGAAAAAAAATCATTTGGTCAGGAAATGAGCTGGCTGAACAATGAAATCCGGCCAATCACCGGTAAAAAAAACACCTTCCGGTTCAGCGATGATAAGATCCGGAAATCCGGAATGAGCGGTTTTGACCATATGGTGGAAAACCGGCTGGAGGGATCCCTGCATTCAGGGAAATTATGTCAATATCTGTCCACGCTGATCCAGGGCATGGGGGTTCAGGTTTTGACCGGTATGGAAATTACCGCCTATGAAGAAAACAATGGCAAAATATCTCTGCAGTCAAACCATCAGATTGCAATTCAAACGCAGGTCTTACTGATATGTACAAACGCGTTTGCGGCACAGTTTGCGCCGGAACTGGATCTGAAACCGGCGCGGGGTCAGATTTTACTCACCGCGCCCATCCCGGATCTTTCGCTGAAAGGAACCTACCATTTCGATCAGGGCTATTATTATTTCCGGAATCTGGGTAATCGGGTCCTATTGGGCGGGGCAAGGCACAGGGCATTTGAAGCGGAAACCACGGTTGAATTTGGCACCACCGCAATAGTGCAGGATGATCTTGAAAAGCTTTTGCGCGATCAGATCCTGCCTGGCATAAGCTTTCAGATTACCGACCGCTGGAGTGGAATTATGGCAATGGGATCCGAAAAACTGCCCCTGATCAGGCAATTAGCCCCTTCGGTTTTTTGTGCCGTCCGCATGAGCGGAATGGGCCTTGCCCTTGCTCCGCTGGCAGGTGAAAAAATCTCGAAAATGATCGGGAAGCTGTAAGACTTAATTTTTCACAAAGCGATAGGGAACACTGTTTTCTTCTGTTCTTACAAAATAAATTCCCTTTCTAAGTTCCTGTACATTCAGCCGTAAAGATGATTTACCGCCGCTGGCCGTTTTAACAACCTGGCCGAGCTGATTGTAAATAATGATATTGGCCTGGCCGCCGCCATTTTTAAAATTGACCTGCAATACATCGTTCACAGGGTTGGGGAAAAAGGATACCGTTTCCTGTTTGAGCTGTTCGGTCGGCGCCTGTTCCTCAGCTATGGCATTGCCTTTTGCCGCCGCTGATGACAGCAGACTGTAACGAAGGCCTCCGGGTTTAAAAGCAGCCCGCATTCTTTCACTCTGGCCCTTCGTAAATAAAAACATACAGGCATCATTGCTGAAATCCATGAAGTTCATATACATATCTCCCGAGTTGTTGCAGGAAGTGCCGCCACCGGTTGGGCATCCCCTGCTGGCCATCTGCTGCGGTGGCGTGTCGGCTACATAATCATCGCCGCATTCACGATCACCCCAGATATGATATAAACCCAGCCAGTGTCCAATTTCGTGCACCGCCGTGCGGCCTTTATTTAATGGCGCTGACACATTGCCGGTAGTTCCAAATGCATTTGTTCGGATCACAACGCCATCGTAGGCTGCCGGGCCTCCTAACGGGCTTGAATAGCCGACAATTCCCCCGGCCAGGTTTCCAACCCAGATATTCAGGTATTGTTTGCTGTCCCAGGCATCGCTGCCGCCGCGGGCGGTGGATTTAATCCGATCGTCGAGCCCGAAAAACTGGATACCGGTTTTTTTGCGTACTATACCTGAACTGGGTTTTCCCTGAGGATCTACCGAAGCCAGTTTAAATTCAAGATAACAATCCGCCGCCAGATTTCTGAACTGTTCGGGGATGCGGGAAGTATCGGCCGTTCGTTTTCGAAAATCAGCGTTCAGCTGATCGAGTTGCGACTGCACCTGGGCAGTAGAAATATTCTGTTTTTCGTTATTATACAAGATGTGTACCACCACCGGAATGGTAATCAACTGAGGTGCGCTTATTGTTCCATAGGCGCCCATTGGACGTTCGCGGGAATTCAACACCTGGTGGGTAAAATCATTCACCGATTTCAGAACCGCAGATAGCCGGGGATCTTTTTTAATCAGGAAATCCGTGTAATTGCTGGTTGCGCATTCCGTTTGTGCAAAACCATGGGAGCATAACAATGCTGTTAGCAGTAGTAAACATAATCTCATATGAACACCTTTCTTTTTGTGGATGGTGTTGCATAGGCCTTGGTACGCGTTTTTGAAAGGATCGGAGCGATCTTAAACAGGATACCAGGCAGAGCCCGGATTGCCGAATTGGCACCTTAAAGCAGGTGGATTGTGCGTGAAAATCAAAGGTATCAGAATTGAGAAAAGCAGATTTCTTATCAGTGAGCCACAGAAGTAATGGTGGTGTTCGAATGATAAGCAGGGTAAAAAAACGACAATTTTTCCAATCTGCAAAAACAGAATTTTGAAAATGACTTTTTTTATCTCCGGGCCGATCGTTAAACTCAGGGGGAATTACGTCCTGTATTGGTTTGATCTGTATTTTTGAAACATGTTAATTAGATTGAAACGCTGCGCCTG
>JAEZAY010000210.1 GCA_023427575.1 Bacteroidota bacterium
TAGAACATGAATTAAGCTATGACCGTTTCCATGAGAAAAAGGATCTGATTTATGAGGCATGGAACAGGTCGGAGTTTGATGGCAAACTGCAAAGCTGGAATACCACACCAAAAATTCTTGGTCCCACCTTAAAACGGGAATACGCCGAAATTGCCAATACCGCACGCATAAACTGGCCCAACCCTTTTTTGCTGATGGTGAACGATAAACAGCTGATGGTAACAGGTACCTTTACGGATCCGGCCTTTCTTACCATGTTTTCCTATCCCCTGCTGGCAGGAGACCATAAAACAGCGCTGAAGGAAACGTATTCCATTGTTATAACTGAAAAACTGGCAAAAACTCTTTTCGGCGATGAGGATCCGATGGGTAAACTGATCCGGGTAGAAAACAAAGATAATTTTACAGTCACAGGGGTATTAAAAGAATTCCCCAAAAACACCCGCCTAAGTAAGGAGATTCAGTTCTTTTTCCCCTGGGCATATCTAAAAGTACTGGGCTGGGATGATGAATTCTGGGGCAATAATTCAACCAGCACTTATGTAGAACTGAAACCGAACGCAAATATTGATGATGTTCAGGAAAAGATCAGGGAAATTACCAGGAAGCACTCCAACAACCAGGAAGACATTGAAGTATTTCTGCATCCGATGTCTAAATGGCGCCTGTATTCGCGATTCGATAATGGAATCCCGGATGGGGGAAGAATAGAGATTGTTCATTTATTTCTGATCATAGCTGCCTTCATATTGCTGATCGCCTGCATCAATTTCATGAACCTGAGTACAGCCCGTAGTGAAAAAAGAGCAAAAGAAGTGGGTATTCGCAAAGTGATTGGCGCGGAAAAACGATCGCTTGTTTTCCAGTTCCTGGGCGAGTCAATTCTGATTTCCGCGCTTGCTGGCCTGCTCGCTTTGATCCTGGTTCATTTGTTTCTCAGTCAATTTAATAAACTGGTGGAGGAAGAACTGCAAATAGATTATACCAATATTTATTTCTGGCTCAGCGGAATTGGATTTATCCTCTTTACCGGTCTGCTCGCGGGTAGTTATCCGGCCTTCTACCTGTCGGCGTTTAAAACAGCCGGCATCCTGAAAGGAACGTTTAAGGCAAGTCATGCGCTTATCAGTCCGCGAAAAATTCTAGTGGTATTTCAATTCAGCTTTGCGATCATTCTGATCATTTGCACAATGGTCATACACCAGCAGATCCTGCATGCCCAAAACCGCGACGAAGGGTATGCGAAAAACAATCTCATCTACCATTTCCTGACCGGTGATATTGAAAAAAATTATGAGCTGATCCGGAACGAACTGCTGCGGTCAGGCCTTGCTCTTTCAGTTTCCAAAACCAGTGCCCCCATAACGCAGGGCTGGAGCGATTCCTGGGGTTTTAACTGGGCAGGTAAGGACCCGGATTCAAAGATTGATATTAACCGCTTTTGTGCCGATACGCGTTTGGCCGAAACGGTTGGCCTGACCTTATTGCAGGGGCGCGATTTGGACCTGGAAAAATACAAAACCGATTCCACCGCCTGCCTGATCAGTGAATCAGCGGCAAAAATCATGGGTTTTAAAGAACCCATTGGCCAGATCATTCAGGACAATGGCATCGACTGGCATGTAGTAGGTGTTTTTAAAGATTTTATTCTTCAGTCGCCCTATGAACCCGTTCGCCCGATGGTAGCCGAAGGAGCAAAAGGATGGTTTAATGTAATGCATATAAAACTGAATGGAAACAATAGCATCCGCGAAAACCTGCAATTGGCGGAATCGATATTTAAAAAGCACAACCCGCAATATCCTTTTGAAACTCATTTTGTAGACCAGGAATACGAACGAAAATTTGAAGGTGAAAAAAAGTTTGCAACCCTTGCCGCATTGTTCGCGGGACTCAGCATTTTTATTTCCTGCCTGGGACTGTTCGGACTGGCAACTTATATGGCAGAAAACCGGATAAAAGAAATTGGCGTTCGCAAAGTACTGGGAGCTTCTGTTTCCAATATCACCACCCTGCTGTCGAAAGACTTCTTAAAACTGGTATTGATTGCATTGACGATTGCCATTCCACTGGGCTGGTGGGCAATGCATAGCTGGCTTCAGAATTTTCCATACCGGGTAAATATCCGGTGGACCGTATTTCTGATCGCCGCTCTTGCTTCCATACTGATTGCCCTACTTACGGTAAGTTATCAATCCATCAGGGCCGCCATTTCCAATCCTGTCAAAAGCCTTCGATCGGAATGATTTAATAATTGAGCAAAGCGCTTTTGGATCGACTGAAAATTAAAAAACCGTTCAAAACAGCAGTAAACCTAGCAATATGTTTAAACGTTTTATCCTTCTTGCCATTCGCAATCTGAATCGAAACCGGATGTTTTCATTTTTGAATCTTGCCGGGCTTGCGATTGGTTTGGCTTCTGCTATTATTATTTTGTTATGGGTGAAACAGGAAAGCGCCTGGGATCAATTTTATCCCGGCAAAGAAAGGATCTACCAGGTGATGAGCAACCGGGAATTCAATGATGAAATTGTAACAAATCAGGACCTTGCATTTCCCATTGCATCTGCCCTTCGCGAAAATTTCCCTGAAGTTGAGAACGCGGCGGTTACCGGCTATGATGAAGAACATCTTTTTAGTTATAAAGAAAAATCGCTACGTAAAAAAAGCCTGACCGTTAGCCCTGAATTTGTTGATGTATTTGGGCTAACCATCCATGCCGGCGAACCATCTGCACTGAACAATCCGGGTTCCATCCTGATCAGCACTTCCATGGCGAAGGCTTTGTTTGGAGATGAAGAAGCGCTGAATAAGATCATCCGGATCAATAACAAAATCGATCTGATGGTAGCCGGGATAATCGGCGATGTTCCTTTTAACTCCACCCTTCAGTACGAAGTGTTGATTCCCTTCGATTACACCAATCCCTGGATTTCAAAATCGCGCACCGACTGGACCAATTCATTTTTCCGGGTATTCGTGAAAATGAAATCAGTGATTGAAGCGGAACCATTCAACGCAACTTTAACCCAACTGGTGCAGCAGCGGGTTCCGGATCAGAAGGCAAATTTCTTTTTGCATCCTATGGAAAAATGGCATTTGTACAGTGAATTTTCGGCAGGCGTAAATACCGGGGGAATGATTGAGTACGTACGCCTTTTCACTATCATCGCAGCGATCATACTCCTGATCGCCAGCGTGAACTTTATGAACCTGGCAACGGCGCGATCCAATAAGCGCGCAATGGAAGTGGGTATTCGAAAAACCATTGGGTCTGACCGGAAAAGCCTTTTTTTTCAGTTCCTCACCGAATCCATTGTTCTTGCATTCCTTTCACTTCTTCTTTCAATCGCCATTGTATACCTTACCCTCCCCTGGTTTAATGAACTGGTGGGCAGCAGGCTTTTATTTGAGATTACCGACGCCGGGTTTATGGGTATTATCTCAGGCGTCACTCTTATAACAGGGATTCTCGCCGGCTGTTATCCTGCTTTTTACCTTTCATCTTTTAATCCGGTACAGGTACTGAAGGGTGTGTTTCAACAGGGCAGTTTTGGAATTCAGCCCCGTAAGCTATTAGTGACAGCCCAGTTTGTCATTTCAATACTGCTTATTTCTGCAACCATAATCGTATACCAGCAGATCGGGTTTGTAAAAAGCCGGCAGCTGGGTTATAACCGCGAAAACCTTTTGCTGATACGATCTTCCGTTGATACCGATAAACATTTTGAAGCAATTAAAAATGAACTGGGCAATTTAGGGCTAACGCTGGGCCTTAGCCGCAGCAACTCTCCCATCACCGCTATCTACAACTATACCGCAGGGCTTTCGTGGAAGGGCATGCCGCCGGAAAACAAACTGGTGATTGCCGCAAATTCCTGCGATGCCGGTTACTTCAGTACCGTTAAAGCTAAAATCCTCGAAGGCCGGGAATTTTATCCGGGATCGGAATCCGATTCAAATTCACTGATCCTAAATGAGGCTGCGGTTAAAATTATGGGCCTGAGTGCACCGGTAGGAACCGAAATTCACTATGGTGGAAAAAAATACAATATCATCGGGGTAACGGAAAATATTGTTATGAATTCGCCCTACAAACCGGTAGAGCCGATGATGACCATGTACAATTCCCGGCGTTCCGGTTATATAACCCTTCGTTTGAACGATCAGATCGGTGCTGCTGAAAGTATTGCAGGAATAGAAAAAGTATTTAAAAAGTATAATCCGGCATTTCCTTTTGAATACCAGTTTGTAGATGAACAGTTTAATAAGAAATTTCTTACCGAAGAACTGATTCAAAAATTAACCAATGTATTTGCGGCGCTTGCCATTTTCATCTGTTGTTTGGGACTTTTCGGTCTGGCAGCATATAGCGCGGAACAAAGAACGCGGGAGATCGGAATCCGCAAGGTTTTGGGTGCGACAGTACAAACAGTGGTGTTTTTGCTTTCAAAAGAATTTCTAAAGTTGGTCTTGCTGGCGTCGCTGATCGCGTTTCCGCTGGCATGGTGGGCCATGAACAATTGGCTGGAAGGATTTGCTTACCGCATCTCCATTAGCTGGATCGTGTTCGCAGTGTCGGGACTGGCCGCCACCCTGATTGCGTTGATTACCGTAAGCTCGCAAGCCATTCGCACCGCTTTGAGCAATCCGGTAAAAAGTCTGAGATCCGAATAACATATAAATCGCATGCTGATAATCTCTCAACATTTGGCGTCATGATAAAAAATTATCTCAAAATTTCACTTCGATACCTTGCCAGACACAAGGGATATACAGCCATTAATATTTTAGGCCTGACGGTGGGAATTACCTGCTGCGTCCTGATCATGGTATATGTAAAAAGTGAATGGAGTTATGACCGGTTTCATTCCAATGCAGATAAAATTTTCCGTGCCCGGATAGTAGAGCATTATGAGGGTGAAGTTTTTTCAAATACGGTGACTCCATTGCCGCTGGGCCCTGCGTTAAAAACGCATATCCCGGAAGTCAGATTGATGTCAAGAGTGTTCAGGTACAGTTCTACCATAAAAAATGCCGGTAAGGATTTCAGCGAGTCTATCCATATGGTAGACAATGATTTCTTTAAAATCTTTGATTTTAAAATCATCGAAGGAAGCCGGAATGAAGCGCTGAAAAACAGTTCATCCATTGTACTTACCAGGGAAATGGCCGAAAAATATTTTGGCGATGAGTCGCCGGTCGGCAAAACACTTGAGATCAGCATCCGTGATAAGCGTATACCCTTCACCGTTACTGCCGTTACCGAAAATCCGCCACTTGAATCCAGTATCCGCTACGATTTTCTGATTTCATTTTCCAACGATCATTACCTGTTCAGTGAAAAACAAAGAACCGGCGGCTGGTCAAATGTGTATGGAGAAACCTATGTGCTGCTGCAGGCCGGATCGGATGGCGCCCGGGCAGAGGAAAAATTACCCGCCATGATAGATCAGGTAACCGGAGACCGTTTTAAACCAGGGCAGTTTCAGGTATTTCTGCAACCCATCACCGATATTCACCTGAATAACAAAATTCCCGAAGGCATAGAACCCATCAGCGATCCAAAATATTCCTATATTCTTGGAAGCATTGGTTTTCTAATCTTACTGATTGCCTGTATCAATTTTATAACGTTAAGTATTGGCCGTTCGGTTACGCGAGCCACGGAAGTAGGGATTCGTAAAGTTCTCGGGGCCGGTAAAAGGCAGCTTGTTTACCTGTATTGGGGCGAATCATTTGTAATCACCACAGCGGCAACAATTGCCGGCATTATGCTGGCGGTGGTGCTGCTTCCCGCATTCAGCGGAATTGTAAACCGTGAACTTCATTTAAAAGCCGATCTGTTCACCTTACTCGGCAGCTTTGTCATCCTGATTTTAGTCGCACTGATTTCCGGTATTTACCCTGCACTTGTATTATCCGGTTACGGCCCTATCCAGGCTTTAAAAGGAAAACTTCAAACGGCGGTGGGAATTGGAACTTTCCGCAAGGGGTTGATAGTTGCGCAATTTGCTGCTTCCATTTTGATGATCATCGGCACATTGGTGATCGGCCCGCAACTTAATTTTCTCCGGAATAAAGATCTGGGGTTTGAAAAGGAACAAACGATCATCGTTTCCACAAATAAGTCTGCCCCGGTGGGCAAAGCTCTGGCTTCGCGCTTAAAACAGCAGTTAAAGTCAAACCCGGAGGTAATTTCCAGCACAGAATCATTATACAGCTTTGCCGAACCCGGCTGGATCGAACTGGGCTATAAAGATGATAAAAATGTTTTCCGGCAGTTCAGGGTGAACGAGGTTGACTATGATTTTATCGGTACGATGAAACTGGAACTGATTGCCGGAAGAAATTTTTCCGAAGCAAACGGAACCGATATCCGGGAAGGAATGATCATCAATGAAGCAATGGCCAGAGAATATGGTTGGACTGAACCGATTGGCAAAAAACTTCCGGGAAATTACGATCATCAGGTGATAGGTATGGTGCGGGACTTCAACTACGAATCGCTGCACAATCCGGTAAAGCCGCTGGCCATGGTATTGCTGCTGGATTCTATGCTGGTACGATCCTCAGATATGATGTTCAGTGCTGCCAGTCATCCACGGGTAACCATCCGGCTTAAACCCGGCAACTATCAAAACCAGATAACAGCAATTCAAAAAGACTGGGAATCGGTGGCTCCGGACCAGAATTTTCAGTTTCGTTTTCTGGACGAAACGTTGAATGCGGCTTATCAGAATGAACAAAGACTGGGATCACTGGTTCGTTATGCAGCGGTTATTTCCATTATGATTGCCTGCCTCGGTTTGTTCGGACTGGCCACGCTGATCGTTATTCGGCGAACCCGCGAAATTGGAATCCGCAAAGTACTGGGCGCAAATCTGATGAACATTGTGATGCTTGTTTCTAAAGATTTTCTGCTGCTGGTAATCATCGCTTCAGCGATCGCGTTCCCACTGGCCTGGTATGGTTTGCATAAATGGCTGCAGGATTTTACATATAGGATTGAAATTCCTTTGTTGCTATTTTTTGCCGCCGCGGTTTTTTCCCTGCTGATCGCCATGATCACCGTTGGCCTGCAGGCCGCCAAAGCAGCGATGCTGAATCCGGCAGAAACTTTAAAAACCGAATAAAGCATTAATAGCGACATCTGTATCAAAACCGTACATGCTGTGCGAAAGCGGACATTGTTCTCTTCTTCGTTTTTTATACAATAATGATGATCAAAGAGTTCAGATAATGGCACAGGTTTGAATAATTACCGTTACAATACCATAAACATGTTCAGAAATTATTTTAAAATAGCAATACGAAATCTTTGGAAGAGCAAAGGGTATTCAGCTATTAATATTTTCGGACTGGCTATCGGCCTTTCCTGTTTTCTGCTGATCGGAATGTATGTACTGGATGAACTGAGTTATGACCGGCATTTAAAAAACGCCGGCCGCATCTATCGAATTAATTCCGATATCCGTTTTGGAGGAAGCCAGACCAATCTGCCCGTAACTTCCGATATGATGGGAAGCACTTTAAAAAAGGATTTTCCTCAGATTGAAGAATTTGCCCGGATCTATGTTTTCAGTGGTTCTAAGCTGGTTAAAAAAGGAACTGATTTTATTACCGAAACAAAGCTTGCTCACGCCGATTCCACATTTTTCACCCTGTTTCCCTACACTGCCATTGAAGGAAATCTGAACACGGCATTAAATGAACCAAATACGGTTGTAATCACCAAATCCGCCGCATTAAAATACTTTGGAACAACCGCTTCCCTCGGAAAAATGCTTGAAACCAATGACACAAAAAATCCATTGTATAAAGTAACGGCGGTAATTCCCGATATCCCGGAACAAACCCATTTCGACTTCGATTTTTATTTTTCCATGGATAATGTTCAATACGACTGGGGCAATTATCTCAGCCATAATTTTCATACTTATCTCATGTTCCGGGAAGGAATTGACTATAAATCTTTTGAAAAGAATCTGGAAACATATATTGAAAATTATGTATTCCCCCAGGCAAAAATGGCCATGCAGATTTCCAGTATGGAGGAATTTGAACAGGCAGGTAACAGTCTGCGGTATTCATTGCTTCCCGTAGAAAAAATACATCTTTATTCAACCCGTCCTTATGAATTAAGCGCCGGCGGAAGCATTCAGTATGTATTTATATTTTCGGCAGTCGCGCTTTTAATCCTGATGATCGCCTGTATAAATTTCATGAACCTGACCACTGCCCGTTCCGCCAATCGTGCCCGCGAAGTGGGGATCCGCAAGGTGCTGGGCTCGGAAAGAAAAAACCTGATCATCCAGTTTCTTACCGAATCGGTAATTATGACCTTTATCTCTTTACTGATCGCTTTTATCATTGCATACCTGCTATTGCCCCTGTTTAATAATATTTCAAATAAGGCGCTTGAATTCAACCTGCTGGTTTCGCCCGGAATTCTGATCTTTCTGTTTCTGCTACCGGTTATTGTTGGCCTGCTGGCCGGCAGTTATCCCGCATTTTACCTGTCTTCTTTTATTCCCATAAAAGTGCTTAAAGGTAAACTGCAATCGGGAAGCAAAAGCGGCGGCCTCCGCAGTGTGCTGGTGGTTGTACAATTTGCGACTTCCATAATACTGATCACAGCTACAGTAATAATCTACCGGCAGCTTCATTTTATTCAAACCAAAAATCTGGGTTATGAAAAAGACCAGGTGCTGGTTATTAATGAAACCAATGCGCTGAAAGGAAATGTTGAAGCATTTAAAAATGAAATGCTGCGGGTACCGGGAGTAACGCATGCAAGCTTAACCGGCTTTTTGCCTGTTCCTTCAGCCCGTAACGATGAAAGCTTTTTCACATCCCCCGTGCTGGATGCTTCCAGCGGTTTTAATATGCAGCACTGGCGGATCGACTATACCTATTTTGAAACCATGGGAATGGAACTGGTGAAGGGAAGAGCATTTTCCCCCGATTTTGGATCCGATTCCTCGGCCATGATCCTGAATGAATCGGCGGTTCGATTATTGGGTTTGAGTGATCCCATCGGGAAAAAAATCTATTCTTCCAAAGACCGTCAAACCGGTGAAATACTTTCTTATACGGTTATCGGAGTGGTGAAAGATTTTCACTTTGAATCCATGCGCCAGGAAATTGCACCACTTAGTTTTATTTTAGGACAAAGTTCCTGGCTGGCCAGCTTCCGAATTCAGGGCGATAAAGCTGCCTCCATTATCCGCGTGGCGGAACAGAAATTCAGTTCAATGGCCCCAGGTATGCCTTTCAGTTATCAGTTTATGGATGAAAGTTTCGCGGAAGTGTACCGCACCGAATTAAGAGTTGGTAAACTGGCGCTTATTTTTTCTGTTCTGGCCATATTTATTGCCTGCCTGGGCTTGCTGGCACTGGCCACTTTTATGGCTGAGCAAAGAACAAAAGAAATCGGGATCCGAAAAGTGCTTGGAGCCGATGTGGGCGGAATTGTAAATCTTTTATCGAAAGATTTTATTAAGCTGGTATTAATCGCCTTTATAATCGCTACTCCCCTGGCCTGGTATGTTATGAACAGCTGGCTCGAAGATTTTGCCTTCCGAATTCAGATCCGGTGGTGGGTATTTATTGTTTCGGGACTGATTGCCTTGTTCATTGCCCTGATCACTGTAAGTGTTCAGGCAATCCGTGCGGCGCTTATGAACCCGGTTAACAGCTTAAGAGCGGAATAAAAATTCACCTCGAAAATTTCAGATTAAATTTCAATAATAACATTACTTATCTAACGACTAACGAATTCATACCCATGCTTGAGCTCAAAAACATTTCCAAATGGTATAATTCCGGCAACAACCGCAGCTTTATTTTGAAAGACATAAACATAAAAATAGCGGCGGGTGAATTTATTTCAATTATGGGTCCATCAGGGTCGGGAAAATCAACGCTGCTGCATATTCTGGGTATGCTGGATCAACCTTCGGAAGGAAAATATTTTTTTGAGGAAGAAGAAGTCAGTTCGCTGAAAGACAAACAGAGATCCCGGATCTATAAACGTTCCATCGGATTTGTATTTCAGGCCTACCACCTGATAGATGAGCTCACCGTTTACGAAAACATCGAAACCCCACTTATTTATCAGGATATTAAATCTTCGGAACGAAAAGCAATGGTGGCTGACATGCTCGACCGGTTTAATATCGTTGGAAAAAAAGATCTTTTTCCCGCCCAGCTTTCGGGTGGCCAGCAGCAACTGGTTGGCATTGCAAGGGCCCTGATCGCAAAACCAGGGCTTTTGCTTGCCGATGAGCCCACCGGCAATCTGAATTCAAAACAGGGCGAAGAAATTATGCAGCTGTTTAAAGAATTGAACAATGAAGGCGTTACCATAATTCAGGTAACTCATTCCGAAAAAAATGCCGCCTATGGCTCGCGGATCATCGACCTGCTCGATGGCAGGATTGAATTGAACGGCCGGGAATAATATTTTATTTATGAAAAATTTCTTACGCATTGTATCATCACTGCTTTGTATTGTACTGACCATTCACTCCTATGGACAAACGGCTTTAAAAAGAAACCTGAGTTTAAAGGAGGCGGTGGAGATTGCAATAAAAAACAATCTGCTCGTGAGGCAGTCGGGCCTGAGCGCCGAAGCGGGCCGAATCAATCTTCAGCAGGCCAGAGCAAACCGGCTCCCGTATGTCGATGGCAGTATCAATCATGGAATTCAACAGGGAAGAAGTATAGATCCTTTTACAAACCAGTTTGTAAACCAGAAGATCAATTATGCCCGGTATGGATTAAATGCCGGACTGATAATCTTCAACGGGCTTTCTATTCATCATAACGTACAATCAGCGCTGTTGGGCCAGAAGGCGGCTGAAATGGAATTGCAGCAGGAAAAAGAGAACCTGACCATGAATGTTATCCTTGCCTATCTGCAGGTGTTAACGAATGCGGAACTTCTAATCCAGTCGGACAACCAGTTGCGCCTGATTAAAAAACAGGTAGAGCGGCTTCATATCCTTCATGAGTCGGGGGCGATAAATCCTTCAGAACTGTTTGACCTGAAAGGGCAGCTTGCCGGGGATGAACTGGCTTCGGTTAACAATCAGAATGCACTTGATATCTCCCTTCTTACTCTCACTCAGTTATTAAACATACCCTACGATGGGCAGATTCAGCTGGAGAAGCCATCTATTGAAGATTTTAACCTCCATTACACGGCAAATGCGGACCAGATTTACATTGCGGCGCTGGAAGAGCTTGCGATTGTAAAAGCCGCAATGCTCCGGAAACAAAGTGCGGAACGAAATCTTAAATCGGTAAAAGGCGAACGATTTCCGATCCTCTCTCTGGATGGAAACATCACCACCAACTATTCAAGCGCGGCCTATCGCGACATCCTGATGGGAGTAACCGAAAGGGCCACCGACAACTATGTAACGGTTAACGGAACAAAAATGCCGGTATTCAGTCCAGTTAAATCCTTTAACAGTGAAAAGATCGCTTATAGAGAACAGTTAGACAATAATCTGTTTACATCA
>JAEZAY010000275.1 GCA_023427575.1 Bacteroidota bacterium
TGGAGCAAAAAAATCGGGCTCCGGAATAAATCCTAAAAATTGAAACTCCCGGCTAAATAAAAACAAGTCACAGCGTAAGAATATAACCCAGCGCCAGTAGGACTTACGAGCTAAAGATCATCTCCGAACTTCGGTAACAACTGTTTTTATTTTACGCCGTTCGTTTCAATTTTCTTAACGGATTTTTTCCGAGGCCCAACGAAGAAATTACCCGGACACTACCGGTGAAAATCAGTGGTATCCGGTTAATAATTTTCAATTTACCTGAAGGCTGTATCAACAGTAAGTTACAGAGCAGTCATTGTAGATGACTCCTTCCACTTTTTTTCTAAAAAAAAGTGGAGGATGGAAATTTAATATTGCTACCAATTTAAGTTAATTATAAAAATTATTACCCCCGACGCCAATTAATTTGACTTGCAATCCCGAGATTTTTAAAAATCATTTTCACACCGATGCCGGAAATTAAAAAAGGTGCCGAATCCGACACCTTTTTAAAACATTACTTTGAAGCGGTCATTACATTCCAGGGAATAATGGTCTTGCAACTTCCCTGCCCGGCCATGGTAT
Source organism: Bacteroidota bacterium (assembly GCA_023427575.1). GTDB lineage: Bacteria > Bacteroidota > Bacteroidia > Chitinophagales > Chitinophagaceae > Flavitalea. The sequence continues at coordinate 571 of JAEZAY010000275.1, forward strand.
TACGGCAAGGATAATTATCAATGCTATCAGAAAATACCAGAATGCTTTTTTGTGTTTGGCGGTATCGGAAATAGGCTTTTTAGCCGCGCCTTTGCCAATGGTTATGAGTATGATTGCGATCAACATTCCCAGGTTGTGTTCAACAGCCCAAAAGCGGTAAACGCCATGTTTCATTACTTCTCCAAAACCAAGTTCCTGGATCTTTTGTAAACCCCATTCACCTGCAAACCACTGTATCAACCCGATCAGCAACTGGATATGCGCGGTAATCATTGTAAACAATCCGATCTTCCGGTCGCCGCTGGTGAAGGGTTTTCGGCCCGACATACCCGTTAGATGTTTAACAATGGCTACTACCAGCAGAATGAGGATAACCCAGCGTAATAGATTGTGCAAATGCAATAAACCTGTGATCATACAAATATATTTAGGGTGAATGCAGGCCGAATTCGTTCAGGCTGCCGCCTGCAAAGAAAGTCCACAAAACACAAACCACCAACTGCAAAGAATTATTCAACCCAGTCGGCGATGAAGATATTGGTATCTCTGGTGCCGCCATTGTTGCGGTTGCTGGAAAACACGATCTTTCTGCCATCGGGACTGAACATGGGAAATGCGTCGAAACCTTTATCACGACTGATCTTTTCCAATCCGTTTCCATTGATATCGGTCAAATACATATTAAAAGGAAAGCCGCGGGGATATTCATGATTGCTGCAGAAGATGATCCGCTTGCTATCGGGGGTAAAATTGGGAGCCCAATTAGCCTGCCCATAGCTGGTGATCTGCCGGGCGTTGCGGCCATCGGCATCGGCTACAAAAACCTCCATATTGTTGGGAGCAACCAGGCCCTTTGCAAGCAGATCTTTATAATCGGCGATTTCGGCCTCCGTTTTTGGGCGGGAAGCCCTCCAGATGATCTTTTTTCCATCCGGACTAAACCATGCACCGCCATCATAGCCCAGTTCACTGGTAATCCGATTGGTTTTACCGGATTTTAAATCCATAATATACAGGTCCAGATCACCATCGCGGGTGGAAGTGAAAACCATTTTTCGGCCATCGGGTGAAACGGTGGCTTCAGCATCGTAGCCCGGGTGATTGGTTAACTGTCTGACAATTTTGCCATTCAGATCCGACATAAAAATATCATAGCTCTCATAGATCGGCCAGATATAACGTTTCATAACCGCGCGATCGGGAACAGGCGGGCAATCTTCACTCCCAAGATGCGTGGAAGCATAAATAACATGTTTATTGTCTTTTGTAAAAAAAGCACAGGTAGTCCGGCCTTTGCCGGTGCTAACCAGTTTCGGTTCAAACTTTTCGTTCGGACCAGCGGGGATTTTTGCCACATAAATCTGATCGCAGTTGATGCCTTCTTTAGGATTTGTTTTCTGGAATACAAGCATTTTTCCATCATAACTGAAATAAGCTTCGGCATTGTCGCCGCCAAAAGTCAGTTGCCTGATATTGGCGAAATGTTTTTCTTCCGGATAATGTAAAGTATCACCCGGGGCTTCTTCCAGCGAAACAGGTGTTGATTTTTTAAAAGCGGAAATACAAATGAAAAAGCCCAGAACCAGTGAAGCGTAAAGAATTTTATTCATGCGGGAGTATGAGTTAGGTCCAAAGATATTATTGTTAAAAAATATTATTGTCAAGATTATGTCATCTGCGCCTCGCCAAAATCGGTTAGTTTTGAGCCATGAACAGGCAAACAAAAAAGCTTTCTCTGTTTAGTTTATTAATAATTCTGGCCCTTGCAGCCTGTAATTCGGATGAAGACGGATCCGGGTCCCTCTCTTCCCGCCAGCTATTAAAGCAGGAACCTTTTGCTACTTTAACAGACAGTATAAACCAGTTTCCAAACTCCGCTGATCTCCGCCTGAGAAGAGCCATCCTGCTTTCACAAGGCAATTATCATGAGATGGCAACCGATGATTATCGGGAAGCATGGAAATTGACCGGTGATGAAAATATAGCTCTGGAGTATGCATCTAATTTATTTCTTTCCGGTGATGCCGATGATGCTATTGAATTTCTGGAAGAATGTACAGAGCGTTTTCCACAAAATACCGAGTTCGGGCGCCGGCTTGCCGAGGCCTATTCTCAAACCGGGAACCGCCGTCGTGCGCTGGATCAGTACGATCAGATTTTGGAGCAGGACCCCGATAACTTTGAAACCTGGTACGAAAAGGGTCTTTTACTTTTAAGAAACCAAGATACAGCTTCGGCGGTTTATGCTATGGAAAGGTCTTTTTCGCTTATGCCTATCAGTTATTCCGGACTGGCCCTGGCGAACCTGTATGCTTCAATGAAAGATGACCGGGCACTGGAAATCTGTGATATCCTGATCGCCCGCGACTCCAGTGAAGTTCTGACCGACGCATTGTTTATGAAAGGAATTTTCCATCTTGAAACTAAGCAATATCCCAAAGCACTGGGTTATTTTGAGGAATGCATCCGCCGCGACTGGAAACTGATTGACGCCCATCTGCATAAGGGAATTGTTCAGTATGAAATGAAAAATTACAAGACCGCGCTGGAGACCTTCCGCCTGGCTGCTACGGTTTCGAATACCGTGCCCGATTCATATTACTGGATGGCACGTTGTCAGGAAGAACTGGGTGAACGCGAAAATGCGATCATCAATTATGAACGCGCCATAAGTCTGGATCAGGAGGGCAGTTTCGAAGAAGCCCGGACCCGGCTGAGGCGAATCCGACAGGCAGATTAATTCAATATATTATTCATAATCCATCCGAACTCTTACATCTTAAATACCTACAATGCCAATTATCGCGCCTTCTCTTTTATCCGCTAATTTTTTGCAACTGCAGCGGGATTGTGATATGATCAATAACAGCAAAGCGGATTACTTTCACCTGGATGTTATGGACGGGCGCTTTGTTCCAAATCTCAGTTTCGGGCTGCCGGTAATTGAACAGATCCGGCAGGCAACAGGAAAGGTCTGTGATGTTCATCTGATGATCCTGGAGCCTGAAAAATTTGCAGCTGATTTTAAAAAAGCCGGAGCTGATATATTAACCGTTCATATTGAAGTTTGCCAGCATCTGCATCGGAATATTCAACAGATCAAAGCGCTGGGAATGCAGGCGGGCGTTGCCATCAATCCGCATACACCGATGCTAATGTTGGAGGATATCCTCGAAGATATTGACCTGGTTTGCGTGATAAGCGTAAACCCGGGTTTTGGCGGCCAGAAATTTATCCCCTCAACCCTGGGCCGCATCCGACAATTAAGGCAAATGATCGACGAACGAAAACCGGAAGTAAAGATCGAAGTGGATGGAGGTGTAACGCTGGAAAATGCCCCTTCCATCGTTCAGGCCGGAGCCGATGTGCTGGTAGCCGGGAATACCGTATTCAAATCTACCGATCCTGTAAAAACCATCGAAGCATTATGGTCGATCGATGGCCGGCATGGGTAGCTGATTGTATGCGCAATAGATTTTTTTATGAAAGATCTGTTTTCACAATCCGCCGATCAATACAGGTTGTTCAGGCCGGTTTACCCTGAAGACCTGTATGAATTCATTTACCGTTTTGTTGCAGAAAACAAAACCGCCTGGGATTGCGCTACCGGGAACGGGCAGGCAGCAACGGTTCTTGCCAAACATTTTGATAAAGTAATCGCCACCGACATCAGGGAACAGCAAATAAACAATGCCGGCTTTTCCTCGAATCTTGAATACAGGAAGGAGGCTGCCGAGCACTCCAGCCTTGAATTGGAGAGCATCGACCTGATCACCATTGCGCAGGCCTACCACTGGTTCGATTTTGCCGCATTTGCGCGTGAGGCCAGGCGGGTTCTGAAGCCGCAGGGAATTATCGCCGCCTGGTGCTATTGTTTACCCAGATCCGAAAACGAATCGGTAAATGAAGTTATCCGGCATTTTTATAAAGATATTACGGCCGCTTACTGGGACCCCGAAAGAAAATACATTGACGAAAAATACGCAACCCTGCCCTTTCCGTTTTTCGAAATTGCAAATCCCGGTTTTACAATCAATCTGAGATGGACGATTGAGGAACTGAAAGGTTATTTCAATACCTGGTCGGCCGTTAAACATTATAAAGAAAGGCACAGTAAAAATCCGATCGAACTAGTAGAAACTGCTTTAAACAAAAGCTGGGATACCAAAGCAGCCATGGCCTTTCAATTTCCAATTTATCTGCGGCTTGGCAAAAAATCCGCTTTTCCCGGTTGATCTTTTGTAACTTTTGAATAAAATCCCCATATGTTCAGGAGAAATTTCATTCGCAACAGTTCACTGCTGACTGCCGGCGCTATCTTATCCAAACCCCTGTTATCTGCTGCCGAAACCGTAAAACCCCAGGCAAAAAAGCGCATAGCCATGGTCGGTACC
>JAEZAY010000279.1 GCA_023427575.1 Bacteroidota bacterium
ATTTATTCCGGAGCCCGATTTTTTTGGCCCCCTTTTATTCCAAAAAAAGTGGAAGGGGTCAACTATATGACTGCTCCTTACTCACTATTGATGCAGGTTCCGGGTAAATGGAAAATGATTACCCGGACAGTAAAAATTTAAAACTGCAGGTTTTCCGGATCGGAATAAATCCGTTCAGGCATTGCAGTTTTTTTATTTTGAAGAAATCCGGAAGGCGGTTATGAAAACAAAGGTATTTTTCACGGGGATCTTCAGTTAGTCCCAGAGCGGCTTTTCCATTAATAAGTGTGGAATCGTTACTTCATGAAATTCATCGCCGGTGACTGAATATCCGAGCTTTTCATAAAAACCGACGGCCGATTTTCGCGCATGCATGGTTATGGTGCGGAATCCTTTATCACGGGCTATATTTTCAGCAAACTGCATCAGGGCCTTGCCAATGCCCTTGCCCTGAAGTTTGTTACTGACAGCCATTTGCCGGAGCCGGACTGTACCGGGTTCTTCCTGGATAAGCATACAACAGCCCAGCATTTTATCATCTTCAAAAGCGCCGATCAGAATTTCGTCTTTTTCTTTTTCCAGTTCATCTTCAGTAAAGTCAAGTCCAAGTGGCTTTCTTAAGATATCTTTCCGAAGCTGTACCATCTGAAGATATTCGGGCGAACCATGATCGATTATTTTAAGAGCCATCAGAAATTGGTTAAGATGAATTGCAATATAAGTATAACATCCAAATGGAAAACCAGCCAGGGCCGGAATGATACACCAAAAAACCTTAACTTCAAAAAATTGAGGCAATAATTAAAAACCAGTGTTTTATTGCCATTATCCCAAAAATTATATTTTTGCAGCCGTAACTAAACTTTACCAAAATGTCAGACATCGCAACCAGAGTTAAAAAGATTATTGTTGATAAGTTAGGTGTGGAAGAAGCAGAGGTTACCAATGAGGCTTCCTTTACCAATGATTTGGGAGCTGATTCATTGGATACCGTAGAGCTGATCATGGAGTTCGAAAAGGAGTTCAATATTTCAATTCCCGACGAACAGGCTGAAACCATTACAACCGTAGGCCAGGCTATTGCTTACTTAGAAGAGCACGCTAAGTAAAACTGAAGAAGCTTCAGGATGCAATAAATAATAAATCCGCCTTTGGTGGCATTCGCTATAAAGGCGGATTTATATATTTTATAAATTTCCGGGCAAGCCGTTTTGAAACTTATGGCGAATATCGGTCGCCAGCGGATGAAAATATTGATGCTGACAAGCCTGCCGTGGTTTTTAATTGGTAAAAACAGACATAATATTTTCGCATGAAACTTAAGCGAGTAGTAGTTACAGGTATGGGCGCACTGACGCCAATTGGAAATACATTGCCCGAGTTCTGGGAAGGGCTGGTAAATGGTGTTTCAGGAGCGGCACTGATTCAACAATTCGATGCCTCCAAATTTAAAACCCGCTTTGCCTGCGAATTAAAAAACTTCGATCCTCTTAATTACCTCGACCGTAAAGAAGCAAGAAAAATCGACCGCTTTACTCAAACCGCACTGATCGCCAGTGATGAAGCGGTGCGGGATGGTGGCATTTCAGCCGAAACCATGAATCCCGACCGGATTGGGGTTGTATTTGCCAGCGGAATCGGCGGCCTTATTACTTTTCAGGAAGAGGTTATCAATTTCGCGAAAGGAGATGGCACTCCGCGCTACAATCCATTCTTCATTCCTAAAATGATCCTGGATATTGCCGCCGGCCATATCTCTATGCGCCATGGTTTCAGAGGTCCCAATTTCGCCGTTGTCAGCGCCTGCGCCTCTTCCACCAATGCGATCATGGAAGCCTTTAACCTGATTCGCCTCGGGAAGGCCGATATCATCCTTACCGGAGGTGCCGAAAGCGTAAACAGCTAAGCCGGGGTTGGTGGATTTAATGCCATGAAAGCCCTCAGCGAACGCAACGATGATCCCGCAACAGCCAGTCGCCCTTATGATAAAGACCGCGATGGGTTCGTAATGGGCGAAGGAGCGGGAGCCCTGATCCTCGAAGATCTGGATCACGCACTGGCCAGGGGCGCAAAAATTTACTGTGATATTGCAGGCGCCGGCGCTACCGCCGATGCCCATCATATTACTGCCCCGCATCCCGAAGGTCTGGGTGCCAAAAACGTAATGTTTTCCGCACTGGAAGATGCCGGGATGAAACCCGAAGACATCGACTATATCAACACCCACGGCACTTCCACTCCTTTGGGAGATATCGCCGAGGTAAAAGCCATTGTAGATGTTTTTGGCGATCATGCCTATAACCTTAACATCAGTTCTACCAAGTCCATGACCGGCCATTGTTTAGGGGCGGCAGGCGTGGTGGAAGCCATCGCCTGTATTATGGCGCTGAAACATGATACGGTTCCCCCAACCATCAATCATTTCACCGATGATCCCGACCTGGATCCACGATTGAACTTCACCTTTGGAAAAGCGCAGCAGCGGCCGGTTCGGGCAGCACTGAGCAATACCTTCGGTTTTGGTGGCCACAACGCATGCGTGATAGTAAAAAAATATTCCTGATCTTCAGGGAGCAGCATTTTTAATCTGCTGAAAGAAAAACCGGCATTGTATCTGCCTGTTTTCTTTTTTTATTTTTTGAAAAAATTGTAGCTTGTTATCTGTGGGAATCCTGGACCGCTTTTTAGGAAAACAAAGCAACGCTTCATTTAAGAATAATCTGCGCAATGTACTTGGTTTTACACCGGGATAAATTGTGTTATACCGCGCTGCGCTAACCCACCGTTCGGTAAAAGATACCGCCGACGAAAACAACGAAAGGCTTGAATATCTCGGCGACGCCATTCTAAGCGGCATCATTGCCGATTTCCTGTTTAAAAAATATCCATACAAAGACGAAGGCTTCCTGACCGAAATGCGCAGCAAGATGGTCAACCGGAACAAGCTGAATGAGATTGCCATTAAGATGGGGCTCAAAAAAGTCACAATCTTCAACAAGTTTGATAATTCACTTAAAATCAGTCAGATTTTCGGAAATACCCTTGAGGCAGTAGTGGGAGCAATCTATCTTGACAAGGGGTATCGAAAAACCCAAACCTGGGTGCTGGAACGGATTATTGTTCCGCATCTGTTTATGGAGGATCTCGAAAACCTGGAGATCAATCATAAAAACCGTCTTTACGGATGGGCAAACAAAAATGG
>JAEZAY010000312.1 GCA_023427575.1 Bacteroidota bacterium
ACTGATGGAAATTCAGCCACTGACCGAAGATTACCAGCAAAGACATAATCGTGATTGTACCATAATTTCTTTTTGCCCCTCTTTTCATTAAGATCAGCAGGGGAGCCAGGAAATTTATCAGAAAGCTAAACCAGAATATGCCACTGTAGGTTCCTTTAACCCGGTTCTGATAGTAAACCGTTTCTTCCGGAATATTGGCGTACCAGATCAGCATAAACTGTGAGAACCAGAGATAGGCCCAGAATATGGAAAAAGCAAACAGGAATTTACCAAGATCGTGCAGATGTTCTTCGGTTACATAGGGCAGATAGCCATTATTCTTCAGGTAAACCACAAACAGGATTATAAGTGCCAGGGCAGGCTGCCAGGTACTTGCGAAGGTGAACCAGCTGTACATGGTTGAATACCAGTGTGCGTCAATGCTCATCATCCAGAACCAAGGGGTAACCGACATTACGGTTAATGCAAACCATACCAGGAACAATGCCGCCCAAACGGTATTTTTAAAAACATATTTGCGGGCTGCTTCAGCAGTATCCAGTCCTCTTTCATCCAACTCATACGATAAGCGACGAAGCTTATAACCCAGGAAACTCCATAAGGCAACAGAGAGGATAGTCCAGACGATAAAAAATCCTGAGTTAAGAAATCCCGATTTGCCTTTTAAGATATGATCATTTTCAACGGCTTCATGATCGGTCCAATGGTAGATATGCGACATATGGTGGCCGCCCAGAACAATGGCGATCAATACAACCGCAGCAAAAACACCCAGGTAGGGAACCGCGGCAGCAATGGCTTCAGGAACTCTTTTGAATGCGATCTGCCAGCCGCCGTGTGCAAGCGATGTAACGGCCACAAAAAACATACAGGCATTTACAACCAGCAGAAAGTAAACGCTATTGTGAAGCAGGGTTGCCCAGAAACGGGTTTTATGATGAAGCGCTTCTTCTCCATCACCGCCGGCACCGTACATGAAAAATCCAATGATCAACGATAAAACGCCTATCCCGATCAGAGCCATCGACCATGTTTTGTAGCGCTTCGGAATATCAAAAACTTCTCTAATAGCCATTATCAACGATTTTATTTTCTATTATCGAGTCAGTTAATTATTGGTGGTTGCGGCTGCGGTATCGGCCGGCTGATTCTGACCACCCGGTGCTGGTGCACCCGTGGCTTTTGCCGGTTCAACTTTTCCTCCCGATGCTTCGGCCTGCTTCGCATTAATATAGTGTACAAGCATCCAGCGCTGCGTGGTAGTAAGCTGCGGGCCATAAGGACCCATCTGGCCTTTACCATATGTAATGGAATAGAACATCTGACCATCCGGCATTCCGGTAACTACCGGATCACTGACCAGATTTCTTGGCGCCGCCACATACGGGCCCTGGCCTCCTTTATATAAAGGACCATTGCCATCCAATGCGCTTCCGTGACAAATTCCGCAGTTGATCAGATATAATCTTTCGGCTTCAACAAACTGGCCCTGCGTTAATGCTGGCAGGGGATTCTGTACCGCACGCGATGCAACATAATTGGTGGAATCACCCGCTTTATCTGCCGCCAGGGTGAAGGGGAAAAGCTCGCCTCTTTTTATAGTTCCCGCCACCGGGATTCTTGAATAATTAATTCCGTGACTATCGAGGTCTGCTGTATTTCCGTAGGTTTCATATGCACGGCTGTAAGCCATATCGGGCATGTATACCCGACCCGGATTCCGTTTAACATCTGAACAACCCCAGATTCCTGTTGCCAGGACGATTGCTGCTATGACTGATAATTTTTTCATTTGATTCTGATATGTTTTACTGCCAACCGTAACCGATTATACTGAATCTGAACATTAAATAGTAGCCGCTGTTTCACTGGCCGGTCTTATAAGCTGCTGTTCCCTGTCGTATCTTCCAAGCCACCATCCGGTTTCCGCTTCCTGAACATGAACTTCCGTTGCGCCCAGATTTTGCAAAAATCCGGAAGCAATGCCTTCATCGGTTTTCGGTGTGATCTCCAGGACCATCACCATTTTATCGTCGGTTGCACGGGGGTGAAAATGATGTTTCTTTACAAATGGCGCCAGCTGGCAGAGATAACAAAAGGTAAGTACCATGCCTACTGCCGAGAATAAAACCGTCAATTCAAACATGATCGGGATCCAGGCAGGCAGGGCGAAAAAGGGTTTACCGCCGATGTTCATCGGCCAGTCGTTAGTAAACACCCAACTGATAAATACCAGTCCGAGTGTAGTACCGCTGATGCCATAGATAAATCCGGCCGTATGGATACTGGTATCGCGCAAACCCATTTCTCTGTCGAGACCGTGAATCGGAAAAGGTGTGTAAACATCGTGAAGCTTATAGCCTCCCTTCCGAACTCTTTTTACCGCTTCGAACAAAACAGATTCTTCATCAAAGCAGCCAACAACGAATCTTTTTAGTGCCATATCTTTTTTTTAAACCTCCGGGAAAAGGATCCCCTCGGAATCAATTTCAGTATTAATGATGCGCAGCATGGGTTTCGTTATAGAATTCATCCGCCGTTTTTTCTTCCACATATGCTACTTTCTCTTTGTAATTATCCCCTGATTTTTTCAGGATATGTTTAATCTCGGCAATGGCGATTACCGGGAAGAACTTGGCAAACAGGAAGAAGCAGGTGAAGAATAATCCGAAAGTACCCAGGTAAAATCCAACTTCCCAGATAGTAGGGGTATAATAAGTACTCCAGCTACTTGGAAGATAATCGCGGTAAATGGAAGTAACGATGATCACAAACCGTTCGAACCACATCCCGATATTTACAATGATCGACATAAAGAAGGTAACCGTCAGGTTCCGTCTTAGCTTTTTAAACCAAAAGATCTGTGGCGATAATACGTTACAGCTCATCATCAGCCAGTACGACCATCCATACGGACTGAAAGGATTTACACGGTTTTCCATAAAGGCCCAGTTCTCATACGGGTTCTGGCCATACCATGCCACGAAAAGCTCGGTGAGATATGCGATACCAACAATGGAACCGGTTAATACGATTACCTTATTCATCACCTCAATATGCTCGAGGGTAATATATTCTTCCAGACTTAATACTTTCCGCGTTACCAGCAACAGTGTTTGAACCATTGCAAATCCCGAAAAGATGGCACCCGCAACGAAATAGGGTGGAAAGATGGTGGTATGCCAGCCCGGAATTACGGAGGTGGCAAAGTCGAAGGATACCACCGTGTGTACGGAAAGTACCAGCGGGGTACTTAAGCCGGCAAGTACCAGTGAAAGACTTTCATGGCGCTGCCAGTGTTTGGTGGAACCGGTCCAACCGAAAGAAAGCAGGCCATACATAAACTTCCTCCATTTCAGTTTGGCGCGGTCGCGTACGGTTGCCAGATCGGGTAATAATCCCGAATACCAGAACAGGAGCGAAACGGTAAAATAAGTGGAGATCGCAAATACGTCCCAAAGGAGCGGGGAATTAAAGTTCACCCATAAAGGACCGCGGGTATTTGGATAAGGCATTACGAAAAATGCCATCCATACTCTACCCATGTGCCAGATCGGAAACTGGCCCGCACACATTACAGCAAAGATGGTCATTGCCTCCGCGGCTCGGTTTACCCCGGTTCTCCATCCCTGACGAAACAGAAGCAGGATAGCCGAAATCAAAGTACCGGCGTGACCGATACCAACCCACCATACGAAGTTGGTGATATCCCAACCCCAGCCGATGGTTTTATTCAGATTCCATTGCCCTGTTCCGTAAACGACTTCCATATAAACGGAAAATACTCCGAACAGCAGCAGGGCGACCGAAATAATGAACCCTATCCACCATAATTTGCTGGGTGGTGCTTCAATTGGACGGACAATATCTTCCGTTACCTGGTGGTAATCTTTGTTTCCTTCCACCAATGGAGCTCTTACCTGTGATTCGTACTTTAGTAATGCCATATTATGCGCTTTGAGCTGGACCCTGCCCGATGAGTTTTGCCCCCGGGTTTTTATATTTTATTACCTGCCTTGATAACAAGGCTTTACTTCCGACTTTATTAATGTGCACCTTCTTTCGCCGGCTCCACTCCATGTTCCATTACAGAATGACCTGCTACCGCCGGTGAATTACGCACCTTGGCCAGGTAGTTTACATTCGGTAATGTATGGATGAATTCGAGCGAATAGAATAACCTGTTCCGATTCTCATCTCTCACTTTACTGATCTCACTTGACCTGTCGTTGATATTTCCGAAAACAATCGCATTGGCCGGACAAGCCTGTGCACACGCGGTACTTGAATCTGAATCCTGCAGTACCCTGTTTTCAGATTTAGCTTTCAGTTTACCTTCCAGCTGTCTCTGAATACAGAAGGTACATTTTTCCATTACGCCGCGGCTTCTTACCGTAACATCCGGATTCAGTACCATCCTGGTAAGCTCATCATTCATCTGGAACACCGATTCGTTCAATGCGCTTACTCCTGTGGTTGGCTGGTTATCGGCAAAGCTGTCTGCTCCGGTATAATCCGCCCAGTTAAAACGTCTTACCTTATAAGGACAGTTATTTGCACAATACCTGGTTCCGATACAGCGATTATAAATCATCTGGTTGATGCCTTCACTACTGTGCGAGGTTGCTGCAACCGGACAAACGTTTTCGCATGGCGCGTTATCACAATGCTGACAAAGCATCGGCTGGAAAACGGTCTGAATGCTTTCCGCATCATTCGGATTACCGCTGAAGTAGCGGTCGATCCGGAGCCAGTGCATATCATGGAAACGAAGCACTTCATTTTTTCCAACTACCGGCACGTTGTTTTCAGCCGTACAGGCCACCACGCAGGCGCCGCAGCCGAAACAGGCGTTCATATCGATCGACATTCCCCATTTAATTCCGGGCTTGTCGTGCATTGGATATAAGGTACCGTCGGATTCAAATTTTTCCAGGCCGCCCCATGGCTTTAGCTCTTTCGCTCTTGCATCCAGAACGCGGTTAGGATTTTCTATGAACTCCTCCAGGGTCATTTCCTGGATTACCGCATGCCTTCCTTCATAGGAACTATGGGTCTGGTTTTGAGCTACCTTATAATCTCCAGCGGCTTTTTCAACCGTAACATCGGTAGCGAACCAGTCAACGGTTGTACCATTATAACTTGCCAGACCAAAAGCGTTTTTCCCGGCGCCATTGGCTGCACCGCCGATATTTTTAGAGGTGTTTTCGGGCTTGGCGCTCGATCTTCCATATCCAACAGCGATCGCAACTGTATCTTCCTGCATACCAGGAACGATCAGTGCGGGAAGCGTAATTTCTTTGTTGCCGATTTTTACACTCAGAAGCGGCTTATCGGGATGTACTTCAAACTTATCAGCATCTCTCTGGCTCGAAATATCCACGTTCAGAAGCGAGATACCGAGTTTAGGAGAAATCATTACGTAGTTGTCCCAAACCGCCTTGGTGATCGGATCGGGCAATTCCTGTAACCAGGGATTGTTTGCCTGCGAACCATCGCCCATAGCTACATTCTGGTAAAGTACCAGCTCGATGTTTCCGCCCTTTTTCGCCGATCCAACAGCCGCTGTAGAAGCAGCCAGTGCTGAGCCATTAAATGAAGCGGATGAAACGGTGGTTGATGCCGGTTCTACTACCCCGTCTTGCAGGGCTTTGAAAAATGCATCGGTTCCACCCACTCTGCCTGTCCAGTAATTCCGGAAATAAGCATCGTAGCTGGAAGCATTCCCGCTCCATTTCAGTAATGAATCTTCGAACTGACGGGTTTTGAACAGGGGTGCAATTGCCGGCTGCAGCAAGCTGTAATAACCTGCTTTAGGTTCCGCATCGCCCCATGATTCAAGGAAATGATGGGTAGGAGCAATTAATTTACAAAGCTCGGCAGTTTCATCCAGCTTATAATTCATCGAAACGCTCAGCTTCACTTTTTGCAATGCCGCAGCAAAACGTTTTGAATCGTAATAGTTGTAAACAGGGTTGGCGTCATAAACAAATAGCGCACCCACACGTCCGCCTTCCATATCGGCTAACAGCGTAGCCATATCGGAATCGACGCCCTGCTTCACCTGCAGTGGCGAACCCCAGTCGATGGTTTTTCCATTCGCGCCAACCGCTTCATTAATTGCATTTACTATAATCTGAATATCGCGGTTATTGCTGTTGCTCACAACCAGTGCAGCGCCATTGGCGGTACGCAGATCGGCAGCAGCCTTTTCTATTCCTGCTTTTAATTTTGGATTTTGAATTCCGGATGCTGACTGTCCGTTTACAGCATTCAGCAGGGCCAGTGCAACGGCAGCCGTTTCGGATGGGCGATGTGTAAAACGCTCGTCCGCATTTGCTCCGGTCATGCTGGTCATTGATTCGAACTGGTAATGTTTGCTCATTACCGGGTTCGCCGCACTAACTCGGCGGGTAGCCGAAAACTGGCGCTGAAATTCGATCGGGCTAAGCCAGGTTCCGAGAAAATCGGCCCCCAGGCTCACTACAACTTTTGCCGCATCGAATTTATAAGATGGGATGGCTCTTCTGCCATAGCTGGCTTCATTGGCTAACAGCATACCACTGTAGGAAATGGCATCGTACTGAACATGACGGCTTCCTTGAAATTTACCGAGGAATTCGGCAATGATCTGACGGGCTGTTGGCGAAGTAATGGTAGATGTTAACAGAACAACGGATCCGGAACCTAAACCGGCAAGCCCATCCATTACTGCCTTGTCGAGATTATCAAAACCTACCGCTGATCCGTTTGCCATGGCAAAACGCTGACGGGAGGTATCGTAAAGATCCAGAACGGAAGCCTGCACGCGGGCGGAAGTTCCGCCGGAAGTATATTTAGACTGGGCGTTCCCTTCAAGTTTGATGGGGCGGCCATCTCTCACTTTCGCCAGTACCGGTACCGATTCACCCCCCTGTACAAAGGTGGTAGCATAATAATCGGCAACGCCGGGGATCAGATCGCCGGGTTTATTTAAAAAGGGAATTGCCTTTCTGACAGGCACTTCACAACTGGCTGCAACTGCCGCGGCAGCGGTGCTGAAACCAACATATTTTAGGAAATCACGGCGGGTAGATGAGGTATCTATTCCGGTTGAATCCACTGGCAGGTCTTCTTTGAACTCATCTGCATCGCGCTTCTTCTGCTCTTCGCTATCAGCCAGATCTGAAAAACTTTGCCAATACTTTTTATTCGCCATAATATAGTTTTTACCCAAAACCCCGGCAGGGGCCTGTATATAAAACAGTTTTAGAAAATTTTATCGATCCTTTCCGTGGGGCAGGATTAATAATGACATTTTTGACATTCCAGGCCACCGATATCACTTACGGTAACACTGTCGCGCAATCCGGCTTTTATTTCGTTATGATATTTCTGGTAAATGCTGTAGAACTTATTCCCGTTTGAACCAGTTGAGTCGCCAAACTGTACTTTGCTTTCGCGGTGGCAGTTTACGCACCATCCCATGCTCAGATCGGTATATTGGAACACCTCATCCATGTCGTGAATTTCGCCATGACAGGTTTGACACTGAACCTGGCCGGCAACCGTATGCTGCTGGTGATTGAAATAAACGTGATCGGGGAGATTGTGAATTTTAACCCACTCAATCGGCTTTTCTTCTTTTACATACTGACGGGTATTTGGATCCCAGCCGGCATAATCATATAATTTCTGAATTTCGGCGGTTCCGTTCACTTCGGTACCATCTTCGCGAAACAGCTTTTCGCCTGTATATTCATTGATGGTCATATGACAGTTCATACAGGTAGAAATGGCCGGAATCGTGGCATGTTTTCCTTCGGTGGCTGCACCATGACAGTATAGACAGCTGATCTGGTTTGTTCCTGCATGCACTTTATGCGAATAAAAAATCGGTTGCTCGGGTTGGTAATCCTTCATCCGGCCCAGGCCAATGGCGCCTTTCACCAGATAAAAACCACCAATTACAAATAATATGAGGGTGAGAAGGGTAATATATGTTTTATTGCGGTAGAAAGGAATGGGTTCCTGCGCAGGAACGCCTTCTTTATCATCAGCCAGCTTTCTCAGGTTACTGTTCACCTGCAGCATAACCAGGGCAACCACCGCCAGAATCAGCGAAAGCACTCCAAATAAAATGGAATTATCAGATTCTCCATAGGTAGTACCAGCTGTTTCTGCTGAACCCGATCCGGGGGCTGCCGGAGGCGGTACACTTTTCACATATTCAACAATAGCGTCGATATCTTCTTCAGAAAGGTTGGGAAATCCGGTCACGACCACCCCGCCATACTGATCCTTAAGTTGTTGAGTATAAGGATCATTTTGCATGTACTTGGCCGGATTATGGATCCAGGCAACCAGTTCCTTCCGGTCGCCCCAGGGGCCTCTCGATTCCATGTCGGCCAGGGCAGGTCCGGTTGAATTTTTATGAACAGCGTGACAGGATGCACAGTTCAGTTGAAACAAAGCAGCTCCGTCCTGGCCAAAACTGGTTTTACTGAACGAGACGAAAGCTATCAGAAAAAGAGAAAATATAACCTTTTTTGCACTCGATCTGCAGTCAATCATATCAGTTGAATATGATGAAATTATGTGGAAAAATCTCCGTGATTGGCTGCAAAAATAAGGCAGGATTTTAACAAAATACCAACAAGGGAGAAATTTTTTTAACTCAATACTGGCGCGGGTTTCAGGCGATTTTTCCCAACAAGCTTCCCAGGGGGCGAATTTCATGTCATTATTTTGTCATTAGCCTTCTAAATGTTTCCTGGTATGTTCATAAGTCTGTTCCCACTTACAATGCTTTCCCCAATTTGTGACGCAAACCGGCTTTTTACTGTTTCTTTGAATAAACTCAATTACG
Source organism: Bacteroidota bacterium (assembly GCA_023427575.1). GTDB lineage: Bacteria > Bacteroidota > Bacteroidia > Chitinophagales > Chitinophagaceae > Flavitalea. Next base: position 8,849 of record JAEZAY010000312.1, read on the forward strand.
GATTTACATGCTTGAAAAACTGAAACAGAAATGGAAGGTAAATGGAAGAGAGCTTTTTTTAATCCTTTGCGTGTTTGCCATTACCGGAACCACCGCGGCATGGCTGACCCGGCAGATCACTTCCTGGCTGGAACTGGAATCTTCTTCTGCCTGGTACTGGATTCTCAAAATTGCGGTGTTGCTTGTTGGCTATCCCCTGATATTGATAATTGTGGGGGCCCTGTTCGGTCAATTCCGGTTTTTCTCGCAATTCGTCCTGAAAATGTTCGGAATCCGGAAAAAAAGAAACTAATATTCGGGACGGGAACTTAGCTGGTTCAGAACTGCCATTTGCCCTGAATAATATTTTAACCTGAATTCTCCCGGGATTTTCACAGCTACAAATCATTGAAGATTACTTTTGCCGAATGACTCATCTTGCCGTTTTTGCATCGGGCGCCGGATCGAATGCCCGGAAAATAATAGAATATTTCCAGCACAATTCTGAAATCCGCGTGGCACTGATTGTTTGTAACAAACCGGGCGCCGGGGTGATCGCCGTGGCGGAATCCGCCTCCATCCCGGTGCTGATGCTGGAAAAAGAGCGCTTTTTCCGGGGCGATTCCTATCTGCCGGAACTAAAGGCGCGGAACATAGATTTTATTGCGTTGGCCGGCTTTTTATGGAAAGTTCCTCCGGCCCTGATTGGTGAATTCCAAAACAGGATTGTAAATATCCATCCTGCTCTGCTCCCCCGTTACGGAGGCAAGGGCATGTATGGAGAAAGAGTTCATACGGCCGTGCTGGAAGCAGGCGAAAAGGAAACGGGGATCAGCATTCATTATGTAGACGAAGTTTTTGATAATGGTGAAATCATTTTTCAGGCCCGCTGTGCAATCGGGCCGGATGACAATGCCGAAACCCTGGCAAATAAAATTCACCAGCTCGAGCATGCGCACTATCCACCGGTTATTGAAAAGCTGATCAAAATGCAAAATCACCGTTAAATCAGGCATCGCTTCCAACTTCTTATCTTAATATCGACAAAAATTACCCTGAGCTGAAAACGATTTTTACATTCAGTCGCTTGCTTTGTTTATGCTTAAGTCTTGCTGCAGCCGGTGTTGCTCAGGGCCAGGTGCGGGTGAGCGGAATAGTGTATGATATCACGCAGTCGTTTCCTTTGGAAGCTGTCAGCATTATGTCGACCAGCGGCTCAGGTACCATTTCGGATTCTCTTGGCCGTTATACCATCTTAACGGGGGAGACCGATTCAATCTGGTTTTCATACCTGAACAAACCCACCCCAAAATATCCGGTAAACACAATCCGCAATCGCGAACGTTTTGAAATTGCCCTCCATGTAAATGCTACCGAGCTTAAACCCGTTCGCATTATGCCTCCCGACTATAAACGGGATTCGATTCAAAACAGGCTCGATTACGCAAAGGCCTTCGATTTTCAAAAACCCGGAATCGGAACGGTAGTTGGCGTGGGTCCATCAGGAGGTGCCGGACTGGACATTAACGAGTTCATCAATATGTTCCGGTTTCGGCAGAATCGCCGGATGCTTGGATTTCAGGAAAGGCTGCTCCGCGAAGAAGCGGAACGCTTTATTGATCACCGGTTCAGCCGGGCTTTGATCATTAAACTTACCGGTTTGAGAGGAGCCAGCCTCGATACGTTCATAGTGCGGTACCGCCCCCCGCTCGATTTTACCCAGGAATCGACCGACTATGAATTCCAGGAATACATAAAAAAATGCTACCAGCATTACAGACGCTATCTGCGGCTAATGAATGAGCTTCGGCTCCGCGAGGAAGAATAGTTGCTCCGTTTATATCAAAACCCGGCAACCCCCTTTTGACCACAACGCTGAATATATTAACTTTCTCCTTAAAACTTTTTATGAGATTGCTTCAATTGGTTATCCTTCTCCTGATCTTTCAGAATCAGGCAGATGCCCAGGCCCCTGTACTGAGTCCGGCATCCAGTCCCGATGCCGCGGGGTTTTCGGCTGAACATTTCCGTAATGCCGATCGCATCGTTAAAGAATACATGGACAGCGCCTGGATTCCGGGCGCGGCGGCCATCGTGGTAAAAAATGGGCGCATCGCTTACCATAAAGAATGGGGATTCCAGGATGCCGGGAAAAAAATTCCCATGAAAAAAGACGGGATCTTCCGGATCGCATCTCAAACGAAGGCCATCACCAGTGTGGCAGTAATGATTTTGTTTGATGAAGGGAAATTGCTGCTGGACGACCCCATTTCCAAATACATCCCCGAATTCAATACCCTGCAGGTGATTGAAACCTTTAATCTGAAAGACAGCAGCTATACAACGGTTCCTGCAAAGAATAGTCTAACGATTCGTCATCTGCTGACGCATACTTCCGGTATCGGATATGCGCAAATCGGCAGTCCGGAAGCCAACGCACTCTATGCCAAAAACGGGATCAGCGCCGGAATCGGAACCCAGGGTGAACTACTGGCGCCCGCGATGAAAAAGCTTGCCGCGCTTCCCTTGTTTCATGAACCGGGTAAAAAATGGACCTATGGATTAAATACCGATGTGCTGGGTTATCTGGTGGAGGTTGTTTCAGGAACCAGCCTGGACGATTTTTTTCAAAAGCGCATCTTTACTCCGCTTGGCATGAAGGATACCTATTTTAACTTACCTGCTGAAAAACAAAACCGGTTGGTAAAGCTTCTGAAAGTGGATCCCGATGGGAAGATCACGGAAAACGATAACCTCACCATTCAGGAACAGGCGCTGGACATTAATTATCCCAATTCAAACAGCAGCTATTATTCTGGCGGTGCCGGACTATCATCCACCCTGCTTGATTATGCCATCTTTCTTCAAATGCTGTTGAATGAAGGTGAATATAATGGCAGGAGAATTCTTGGAAAAAATACGGTTCGAATGATGACCATGAACCAGATCGGGGATGTTAATTTCGGCGTGAACAAATTCGGGCTTGGTTTCTCTGTGATCACAGAGGCAGGTAGTGCAATCAGTCCCCGGCAGATCGGGACATTTGCCTGGGGAGGAGCTTTTTCCACCACTTATTATGTTGATCCGAAAGAAAAACTGATCTGTCTTTTTTTTAAACAACTTTGGGGCGATAAACACGGCGAGCTTTCAGATAAATTTACCTCAGTGGTTTATTCGGCAATGAAATAGGTTAATAAAATCGCCTGGATGAAAGAAACAACGAATTAATTATGACGGATCAAACAAAACTAGGAATTGGTACAAGGCTTCAGCATACGCGGTATGGGCCCGGAGTTATAGTAGGCCTACGTTATGCCAGCTATCTTATCTCCTTTATTTACCATGGCATTAAAGAAGTAGACAAAACAGATTCCAGCCTGGACGAAATCATCCCTGAAAACGTCAGTGCCGAAGTGGAAACAGAATCCGGAATGGAGCGCTCGCTTCTCAATATTCTGCGAATGTGGAGTGACGTGAATGAAATTGTTCCTTTAGGCGACCGGTGGCAAAACGGAACAATGTTTTTGCAACCAAAAGATGCCGGGCAGAAGCCAAAAGAAATTCCGATCGAGGTGTTCTTTCATAAGATTGTAATGCTTCGCGACCGGCTTCGGGTACTGGAACAGCAAATCAATAGTCATAAAAAACTCAACGATGAAGACAAAATAAACCTGCAGCAATACATTACCCGGATCTACGGATCGCTTACCACTTTTAATGTACTGTTTAAAAATAAAGAGCACTGGTTTATAGGTGAAAAAGGAAGTAGTGAATAGAAAGAAAAGTTCAGATTTCATATACCTGTCTTCAATTTAATAATAAATGTTTATGCGTTTAGGGTTACTGGCGTTATTGATTCTTGGCTTTTTTTATAAGGGTTCGGCACAGAAATCTCCTACAGATTTTATCATTGCTGACCTGCACAATGATGTGCTTTCAGCATTTATGGTAAATGGAACCCGGATTGAACGAAACCTGAAAGGCATTGCCCATACGGATCTGGCGCGACTAAAAAAAGGCGGGGTGGGAATTCAGTTCTTTTCAGTTTTTTCGAATGAAAAGTATGGCCATGGGCGGGCATTCAAATATGCGATCCGTCAGCTCGATTCACTGGATGCATGCGTTAAAAGAAATCCTGGTTTGCTTCAGCATGCCAGTTCAGATGCCGAAATAGATCAGGCTTTGCAGGATGGAAAAATTGCCGTGCTAAAAGGAGTTGAAGGCGGCCATATGATTGAAGAGAAGCTGGAACATCTCGATAGTTTTTATAACCGGGGCGTACGGTATCTTACCCTAACCTGGAACAACAGCGTATCCTGGGCCAGTTCTGCCGCGGATGAGTCAAAAAACAAGTTCCGGGCTGATAAAAAAGGGCTGAATGAGTTTGGGAAAGAGTTGGTTCGGAAGATGAATGAGATGGGGATGATGGTTGATGTTAGTCATGTTGGAGAAAAAACTTTTCAGGATGTAATTGCCGCCAGTACGAAGCCGGTGATCGCATCGCATAGTTCTGTATATAAGTTATGCCCTCATCCCCGAAATTTAAAAGACGATCAGATCAGGGCAATAGGCAAAAACGGGGGCGTTATTTTTGTGAACTTTTTTTCCGGATTTCTTGACCCGGGCTATGAGAAGCGCAAAACGCAGCTCGACAGGCAGTTTCAGCCGCAAATCGACTCATTGAAAAAATTAAACAGGTCTTCCTACACCATTGATGAATGGCTTGCCGCAACCTATCCGGGCAGGTACAATGAACTACGTCCCGGCTTGTCCGTTTTGATCGATCATATTGATTATATTGTAAAGATGATTGGAATTGATCATGTGGGGCTGGGTTCCGATTTCGATGGAATTCCATCAGCACCCCTCGGGCTCGACGGAGTGGAGAATTTTCAAAAAATTGCAGCGGCATTAAAACAGCGGGGATATATTGATGCCGACATCCGCAAGATCACCAGTGAAAATTTCCGGAGAGTGTTTAAAGAAGTAACAGACTAACGTCTGGCTAAATGAATTCAGTGGTCTGGCTGAACTAAGATTACCAACTATATAAACATAGCTTATGAAACGCATTGCTTCCGTGCTGATCCTTTTGATTTCCGCGTTGCCTTTATTCGCACAGCCCGAAATTGGCCTGCAGCTATATAGCCTGCGAAATCAATTTGCCAAAGACGTGCCCGGTACCATGCAGAAGGTGCGGAAAATGGGTTTCAAATACATTGAAATGGGAAATACCTATGGTTTGCCTGTATCGGAATTTAAGAATCTGTTAGCTCAGAACGGCCTTACAGTTATAAGTGTTGGCGGCGATTTTAACAAGCTTGCTCAAAGTCCCGATAGCATTGGCATCTTTGCCAAACAGTTTAATGCCAAATACATCACCTGCACCTGGATTCCCCACAAAGATTCATTTACCATTGCCGATGCAAAAAATGCAGTAGATGTATTTAACCGGGCCGGAAAAGTTTTAAAAAATTACGGATTGGAGCTGGTATATCATCCGCATGGATATGAATTTGCTCCGCATGAACGGGGTACTGTATTTGATTACATGGCGAACAACATGGATCCGCAATATGCGAATTTTGAAATGGATGTATTCTGGGTGAAACATCCCGGGCAGGATCCGGTTAAGTTGATGGAAAAATACCCGGGCCGTTTCCCGTTAATGCATTTAAAAGACCGTAAACCGGGAACGCCCGGCAATCGGAAAGGGTATGCCGATGTTGAATCCAAT
>JAEZAY010000227.1 GCA_023427575.1 Bacteroidota bacterium
GGTGATGGCAGCTCCGGCAACGGGCGAAGAAAATGGATTTTGACATTTAAACCGCCGTTTTGAAAAAGAACCGACACCATAGCAATGATTCAGAGTCGAGCCGGGATCAGCCCGATTCCGTTTATCATGTTCCGGTACTGTTGCATGAAGTGATCGATGCATTGGCAATTCGGCCGGCAGGTACTTATGTCGATTGCACTTTTGGTGGTGGCGGGCATTCCCGCGTAATCTTGAAACACCTGAACCCCGATGGTCGGCTGCTGGTATTTGACCAGGATGCCGATGCCAGGCGCAATGTTCCCGACGATGAGCGGGTTATTTTCATCCCGCATAATTATCGCCATCTGAACCGATTCTTGCGTCTGCATTCAGCAATTCCGGCAGATGGAATTCTGGCCGACCTCGGGGTTAGCAGTCATAAGTTCAACGAACCGGAAAGAGGATTTTCTACCCGCTTCGAAGGCGAGATGGATATGCGGATGGATACTCGGCAGGAATTGACCGCCTATCATATCATCAATACCTATAGCCAGGAAAAGCTGCATCGGCTTTTTGGAGAATACGGCGAAGTGACCAATGCCAAAACGCTGGCAGCCCTGATCGTCAGGATCCGCGAAACCGTAAATCTGAAAACGATTTCAAATTTCAAAAGCGCGCTGCATGCTGTGGTGAAAGGCAATCCGAACAAATATTTCGCGCAGGTATTTCAGGCACTCCGGATCGAAGTGAATGATGAACTGGGTGCGCTGAAGGAATGGCTGCAGCAGTTGCCGGCGGTGCTCGGTGTTAATGGAAGAGTGGCGGTCATCACATTTCATTCTTTGGAAGACAGGCTGGTAAAAACGTATTTCAAGAAGGGTAGTTTTGAAGAAGCGGAAGACCTGAATCCTTTTATAAATACCCAGCATAAAACGGAATTGGTTCCGGTAAACAAAAAGCCGATTCTTCCATCCGCGGAAGAAGTAAAGCTTAATCCAAGATCGCGGAGTGCCAAGCTGAGAGTTGCGGAGAAAATATAAACAAGATTTAGTTGTTGTTTGGATTTGAGACAAATGGTTTAAAAATTTTTTGCGATGGAAAAGAAGTTTAACTGGCGGACACTGATCAGTTATCAATGGCTGACAAACAATTTTACGTTTTTTCTTTTCCTGGCGGCGCTGGCAGTTATCTATATCTATAACGGGCATTATGCTGATAAAACAGCCCGGCAGATAACAACGCTCGGGTCAGAGTTAAAGGAATTGCAATTTGAATATAAAACATTAAAAAGTGAGGTGATGTTCAGAAGCAAGCAGAGTGAATTGTCGAAAGCAGTGGAGCCGATGGGATTGAAAGAACTCGTTAATCCGCCTTCGTTGCTTGAAGATCAAAAGGATTAAATGTTAACGAATAATAATTGGAAGTAAAACGCGACATATTGTGGAGAGTGTACCTATGTTTCATAGGTATTGTGGTTTTTGGATTCATTATCCTGGGCCGCGCCATCTATATACAGCAGGCGCAGGGTGAACACTGGATGAGCCAGGCAAAACAGCAACAGCAGAAAGTAGTTGAGATCCAGGCCGACAGAGGAACGATTTACAGTGAAGACGGCAGTATGCTGAGTACTTCCATTCCGTTCTTTGACATCTATATCGATTTTGGGGCAGAAGGTTTGCGGGAAAAAAATGGCCTTCGGTTTCGCGAAAACCTGGACTCGCTTGCGGCTTCCCTTGCCGGACTGTTCACAGAAAAATCGGTTAAAACCTACAAGAAAGAATTGCAGGAAGGATATCGTAAAAAGAACCGTTACTATTTGTTGAAGCGTAATATTTCTTTCGAAGAATATAAGCTGCTCCGCGAATTTCCCCTGGTTCGGCTTGGCAGAAACAAAAGCGGCTTTATCGCCGAAGTAAAGCATAAAAGGCTGAACCCATTCGGACTTCTGGCAAACCGAACCATTGGTTTGTCGAGAGAATTTATCGATACCGAGGGTAAAATCCGCAATACTAATGTAGGGCTTGAAAAAACCTATGATAATGAATTAAAAGGTGAAACAGGCAGCAAACTGGTGCGCTTTCTGGCGGGAGGCGTGTATGTTCCGGTAAACGGTTATGAGATTGAGCCAAAACATGGGAACGATATTATTTCAACCATTGATGTGAACATTCAGGACATCACGGAAAATGCATTGTTGAAAGTATTGCAGGAAAATGAAGCAACCCATGGAACCTGTATCGTGATGGAAGTAAAAACAGGAAAGATCAAAGCGATTGCCAACCTGGGACGCCGTCCGGACGGAACTTATTGGGAAAATCTGAACTATGCCATTCAGGCCTCCGAGCCGGGATCCACATTTAAGCTGGCAACTATGTTATCGCTGCTTGAAGACGAAAACGTTAAACTGAGCGATAAGGTAAACCTGGAAAAAGGGCGATGGAAATATTCAACGCGAACCGTTTTTGATAGTGAGCAGCATGGAAAAACAGATGTTACCGTTAAGGACGCCTTTAAGTTCAGTTCAAATGTGGGAATGGCAAAACTGGTAGCGGAACATTATGTAAAAAATCCGGATGGGTTTATCCGGCACTTAAAACGGTTACGGCTACACGAAAAATCCGGGATTGACCTTGTTGGTGAAACCAGCCCGGTTATAAAAAATACAAAATCAAAAACCTGGAGCAAAACCAGTTTGCCCTGGATGAGTTTCGGATATGAAGTGTTGATCAGTCCTTTGCAAACGCTGATGTTATATAATGCGGTGGCGAATGATGGTAAGCTGATGCGCCCATACCTGGTGAATTCAATCAGTAAGGGAGGTATAAAAGTTAAAAGTATTGAACCGGATGAGTTGGAAGACCGGATTTGCAGCAGCGAAACGCTGGCGGCATTAAAAGAATGTTTGGAAGCGGTTTGTAACGAAGAAGGCGGAACTGGCTTTAAATTATTCCGGGAAGCTCCATACCGGGTTGCAGGTAAAACCGGAACCGCCCTGGTTGCAAATGGCAAACGCGGCTATGCCGACCGGATCTATCAGTCATCGTTTGCCGGATATTTTCCCGCAGGTAATCCGCAGTATTCCTGCATCGTGGTGATCCGGAATAAACCTTTTGCCAAAAAATATTATGGAGGAGCAGTTGCCGGTCCGGTGTTTAAGGAAGTGGCCGATAAACTGTATGCGATGCATGTAAGTTCATTGAATTACGCGGTTACCATGCCTGCAAAAGATAGCATGGATTATTACTATGCCGGAGCAGCCGGGGATCTGAAGCAGGTTTTGAATCAACTGGAACTGGATTATAAAGATTCAGTATCAAAAGGAGACTGGGCAAGGATCTATCCGGTTAATTTCAGTCCGGTTGTAAGTGGCCGCGAATTGAACAACAACATGGTGCCGGATGTGCGGGGAATGGGATTAAAAGACGCCTTGTTCTTACTGGAAAATAATTCGATAAAAGTGGTGGCGAAAGGAAAAGGACGGGTCAGGACTCAATCGATAGAACCGGGACTGAGTATCGGAAAAAATCAAACAATACTATTGGAATTAAACTGAGCTGAAAAAGGGATGGCTATACTGAAAGACATATTATACAAGGTGCAGATCCGTTCGGTGCGTGGAGATACATCGGTGGAAGTGAACGACCTGCAAATTGATTCCCGGCTCGTAAAGCAGGGTTCGGTATTCATTGCTATCAGCGGTACGGCAGTGGATGGTCATAAATTTATTAAGAACGCGGTGAGCAGTGGTGCCATCGCGGTTATCTGTGAAAAGATTCCATCGAATGCGCAGGAGGAAGTTACTTATATAGAGGTTGCAGAC